>JAHAZB010000011.1 GCA_018384175.1 Eubacteriales bacterium | reverse complement strand
GTAATTATCTCTTATTTTCTTTACGATATAGTTATAAAGCATTATCGCTGCAAGCAAAAGTACTATACCAAGACTTGTAATATATACCCACGGCTCAACTGAATTCTCAATTTTCAAAGATTCCCAAAGTCCGTTTTGAAGCTTAAGTGTTTCAGGTTCAAGATTCTCAAAGTACTGCGTTTTTATACCAAGATTTTCAGGATACAGTATTTCCATAACCTCTTCATTCCAGTCGGTCATATCAGCTATATAGGTCTCGTTCTCACGAACATTATCAAGTGGTGATGAATATGCAATATATTCAGCATTTGCTATTGCAATATCATCAGAAAGCATAAAGTTAATATATATTTCTGCAAGCTCTTTGTTTCTTGCGCAGGCAGGAATACACATCGAGTCAACAAATACGTTTGTACCCTCTTTAGGGAAATAGAACCTGAGGCTTTCGTTACTGTCGTGCATTGTGAGATAATCGCCCGCATAGTACGGTGCAGCAGCAGCCGAGCCATTTTTCATTTTATTGAAAATCTCGTCCATTACATAGCTTTGAACAAGCGGCTTTTGCGTCTTTAATTTCTCAGCAGCATTCTTCCACACAGTTGTATCAGTTGTGTTTACATCCTGACCCTCGGAATATATCGCTGTACCAAACGCATCTCTTGGATTGTTAAACTGCAGTATCTGTCCTTTGTACTTTTCGTTCCACAAAAGCTCCCAGCTTCCGGTATCTTCTTCATCGACCATTTCCTCGTTATAAATAATTCCTACCATACCGTAAGTATAGGGCACAGAATAAGCATTTTCAGGATCAAAGAAAAGGTCTTTATAGTTTTCGTTTACATATTCATAATTCGGGATATTGTTAAAATCAAGCTTTAAGAGCATATCCTCCGCTATCATCTTCTCAATCATATAATCGGACGGAATAATAACATCATAGGATGCAGAGCCGCTTTTAATCTTGTTATACATATCCTCATTACTTGCGTATGTGGTATAATTAACCCTTACCTCTTTATCAAGCTCCTCTGCGCAGTATTTTTCAAACTCCTCGTTGACATTTACCGTCCCCTCAGAGCCGTCCGAAATATACTCACCCCAGTTATATACATTAAGTGTAAGGCTTTTTTCAGCTTCGCCACAACTACATAGCATCAGGACAGCAACAACCACAAAAATCAATTTTCTCATTATAACGCCGCCTTTCTGTCTGCAGTCTTTTCCTTGGATGAGATGTTGGACATTACCATCAAAATTGTTACTGCAAGTATCATAAGAGTAGAAAGTGCATATATATCAGGCTTTACCTCTTTTTTAGTCATAGAATATATCAAAAGTGGTAATGTCTGAAAATCATTTCCTGTCGTAAAGTAGCTTATCACAAAATCATCAAGTGATAGTGTAAATGCAAGAATAAAGCCAGAAACCACACCCGACATAATATTAGGAAGCTCGACCTTAAAGAAGGATTGTATCGGTGTGCAGCCTAAATCCATAGCCGCCTCGGGAAGTGCTTTATTCATCTGCAACAGCTTCGGTCTTACCGACAAAATTACATACGGCAGACAAAAGCTTACATGCGCAATAAGAAGTGTTCCAAAGCCAAGCTTATCCTCACTACCTATAATCGTACCAACGAATACAAACAACAGCATCATTGATATACCGGTTACAATATCCGGATTCATCATAGGAATATTAGTTACTGACAAAAGCGAGCTTTTCGTAATTCTTGTTTTGAACTTAGTAATACCCACCGCAGCCGCTGTACCAATTACGGTTGATATGACAGATGCGCTTATTGCAAGTACCAATGTATTTTTTAGCGCATTAAATGTATCAGGACTATTAAATAACTCCTTATACCAGTAGAAAGAAAGTCCAGTTAATGCCCCTGTGTTTGCTGTGCTGTTAAAGGAAAATAGCATAAGCACGAGAATCGGTATATACAAGATTGTAAACACAAGTGCGACATATATTTTAGAAACCGTCTTCAATTCTCATCCCCTCCCTCTTTATCAGCAAATCTGTTCATTATTGCCAGGGAAATAAGCACCAGAATCATCATAACAAGCGAAATTGCAGCACCTACGTTATACGTACTGCTATTCTGAAACTGTCTTTCAATTGTATCACCTATCAGTTCGAATGTACCTCCGCCAAGCTTTTGCGAAATATAGAAGGTACTGATGGATGGCACAAAAACCATTGTAACACCGGAAATAATTCCTGATGATGAAAGCGGCAATACAACCTTTGTAAGTGTTCTGAAATGATTACAACCCAAATCTCCTGCAGCCTCTATAAGCGAATTATCGAGCTTTGCTATTGTTGTATAAATAGGCAAAACCATATACGGCAGGAAATCATATACCATACCGAAAATAACAGCACCCTTTGTTCCGATAAGATGCACTTTACCAAGGTCAAGATAGCCTAAGATGGTATTAAGAAACCCACCATCATCCATAATAGCCATCATAGAATATGTTCTTATAAGGAGATTTGTCCACATCGGGAGCATAACAAGTGTTATCATAATCTTCTGTGCACGTTCGCCGCTTTTTGCTATTATGTATGCCAACGGATATCCTACCAAAAAGCATATAAAAGTAGCAATTACCGAAAGGCTTATAGAGAGCATAAAAGTATTTACATGCTCATTTAGTGCGAAGATATTATCAAGCGTAAAAGCACCGTTCGGTGTTGTGAATGTATAATATACTACAAACAAAAGCGGAGCAACTATAAAGAGTATTGTCCAAACTACGTGCGGTGCTGCAGCAAGTCTGCCAAGTCCGCCTCTAACCTTTTCCATATTTTACTCCTCCACCGTTTCTGTATTCGAAAGCTCATCAATCTCATCACTGAAAGTCGAATAATCACCATACTGACCGGAATAATCAGACTTCTTCATAATATGAATTGCATCAGGCTCAATATATACTCCAATTTCAGCATTAACTCCGACATAATCGGTTGACTGTATCATCCACTTAAAGCCATCAATATCAACGATAATTTCATAATGCACACCCTTAAATGTTACAGAAGTAACAGTGCCGGTAAGCATACCTTTTTCTTTCTCAACAACATCAACATCTTCAGGTCTTACCACAACGTCTACAAGTTCATTCTTAGCAAAGCCTTTATCTACACATTCGAATGTATGACCGGAGAATGTAACCTTATAGTCCTCGTTCATGATGCCATCTACAATATTGCTCTCACCGATAAAGTCAGCAACAAACGCATTTACCGGCTCGTTGTATATGTCAATTGGTGTTCCGATTTGCTGAATTTGACCGTCTGCCATTACAACTACAACATCCGACATAGAAAGTGCTTCCTCCTGGTCGTGTGTAACGTATATAAATGTAATGCCTGTCTGTTTTTGAATTTTCTTAAGCTCGTTCTGCATATCCTTGCGAAGCTTCAGGTCGAGCGCACCGAGAGGTTCATCGAGAAGTAATATTCTCGGATGGCTTATAAGAGCTCTTGCAATTGCGACTCTTTGCTGTTGACCACCGGAAAGCTTTGTAACATCCTTTCTCTCAAAGCCCTTGAGAGCAACCAATTCGAGCATTTCTTTTACTCTCTTTGTTATCTCTGCATTTGGTAGTTTCTGCAGTCTTAAAGAGAATGCAATATTTTCAAACACGTTAAGGTGCGGAAAAAGTGCATATTTCTGAAAGACAGTATTTATATGTCTTTTATGTGGAGGAAGATTATTTATATTCTTACCTTCAAACAAAATCTCACCTTCGTCAGGAGTTTCAAATCCGCCAACAATTCTGAGTGTTGTGGTTTTTCCACAGCCTGAAGGACCTAAAAAGGTAACAAACTGCTTGTCATAAATATCAAGATTTATGTTATCAAGCACACGTTCCCCATCAAATTCTTTTGTAACATTCTTAAGTTCGATAATTTTTTTCATACCAAATCCACCCCAACAATAAATAAAAAAGGTAAGCAATGCGCAAAACACCGCTTACCATGAAAATCTATACAGAACAATCCAATTATAAACTGGAAGTATAGGATAGGTTTTTAGAGTTTAAGTAAAGATTGTTTACGCGTACTCTTATTGACCGTTTCACAAGTCGATGTGTGCATCGCAAATGGTTATAAAGTAACCAACTTATAAAATTTGAGCTTTTAACTCAATCAATAAGGCAGGTTATCCCTGCCAACCGACAAAATCGGCGTTCGGCGTTCGACCCGGCTGTCCGTCTGGCCTTAGCTTGTAAAACAAGCGGTCGTACATTCTCACTCTTGGAAATCCTATCGCAAATTATGCCTACTTCCAATTGTTTGATGATGGAATCAGTATAACACAACTTTATTTTTATGTCAACAAAAAATTGTCGAATTTTACCCAAAATTTGTACAATTGTCAATGATGGGTGACACTTTTCGTAAAAAATAAAAGTTATACCCCGAATTACCCTTGTCAAGGTGGAACTGCTATGCAGTCTTACCTTGACAAAACGCATATGATATAATATTTC
>JAHAZB010000148.1 GCA_018384175.1 Eubacteriales bacterium | reverse complement strand
AATTGTTATCTTTATAAAAAGTTAATTTGTCAGGATACTATTTTTCTGAACAGCCCCTCACATCCTGCAGTAACATCCTGCCACGTTTTTTCAAAATCACCTGTGTACCATGGGTCTGCAACATCTCCCGTACGGTCTGTGTAGTCTAACAGAAGTGATACTTTATTATCCACATCCTCTCCTATAAAAGGGTGCATATTCCTCAGGTTGAATCTGTCCATCGCAACAATATAATCAAAATAGTTGTAATCCTCTTTTGTCATCTGACGTGCCGTTTTTCCCTTGCAGGATATTCCGTGTTCTGCAAGCTTCTGCTTTGCAGGAGGATAAACGCTATTTCCTATTTCCTCCCTACTTGTCGCGCATGATTCAATTTCGAACATATCCTGAGCATTATTTTTCTTTACTAAATCCTTCATCACGAACTCTGCCATCGGACTTCTGCAAATATTACCGTGGCAGACAAAAAGTATTCTTATCATATTCTTCTCCTGTTTTATAGTCTATTTATGTATTCCACAAGCTTATCAAAATCTCCGTTTGGATAGCCGGAGATATCTTCATTGTTTTTATTTATTATACAATCGGTCAGCAAAAATACTTTCATTCCCAATGTCTTTGCAATCATATCTTCCTTTACATCATTCCCTACCATCAGACACTCGCTCGGCTCTACATTCAGCCTTTTTATAATCTCAAGATAATATTTAGGGTTCGGCTTACAAAAGCCAATATTCTCATATGTGGTATAAAGTTCAAACTCACTCACGTCAAGTCCTGCCCAACGAACTCTGCTCTCAGTTGCAATTGCAGGAAATATCGGATTAGTAGCAAGTGCTGTTCTAATCCCCTTGTCTTTAATAGCCTTAACCGACCAAGCAGCTTTCGGATTATATCCGCAAGCTTTTGATATATCCTGAAAATCCACCTCGTAAAACTCGTCAAAATACTCCTTGTCCCCATAAACCTTTTCACCAAAAATTCTAGAAAATGCCTTCCAGAATACAGTTTCATTGTTTTCTCTGCCATCGTTCTTTACCATAGCTGCAGTCCCCTGCCATATAGCATCAACAAGCGCACTGCCCTCATAACCGTGAGGTACGAGCTTTTTCGCAAGAGCAGAAAAATATGCCTTTGTGAAAACCTCCTGGTCCATCGGTAACAACGTTCCGTCCAAATCAAATAATACAACCTTCGGTTTCATTATCATTCCTCTTTCATTCATTTTATGTTATTCTATCACAAAAACCATATTCTTTCAACTATTTTTAACCATCACTGCACTATTGTATCTAACAAGAAAAGCACATATACACTAATCAGCAATGATTTTCGCACAAACGGACAACAATCTGTTATCAAAACTTTGTCCTTTATGTATATTGACAGCATATTTTACCTATTATATAATTATAGGGAAGAAAATAATATAAATTTGGAGGACGATACTATGACTTTTGAACAGGCGTTCTTGAAAATCAAAGCAAAGTTTGATAATGCTGATACATCTAAGCTGACAAACGAATTTGCTATTCAGGTCAATATGACCGACGAGGACTGTGGCGGTGCTTTTTATATCCAGTACACCGACGGCAAGCTTTTTGTAGAGCCGTATGACTACCGCGACAATACTGCTGATGTTACATTGAACAGAGCAGACCTCAATAAAATTCTTGATAAGAAGCTTTCGGTTGCTACTGCGCTTGAGAGCAACAGACTGTACATCAATGGAAATGCAGAAGATTTCATAGCTGCAGCAGGCGTTATCAAAGCACCCGAAAAGAAAGCCGCAGCACCTAAAAAGGCAACAGCAAGAAAAGCAACAGCAAAGCCCGCTGCCGCAAAGAAAGCAACAGCAAAAACTGTTTCAGAAAAGAAAGCTGAAGAAAAACCTATCGTAGAAAAGAAAGCTCCGGCAAAGAAAACTGTAAAGAAGACAACAAAATAATCTAAAAATAAGTGTAAGCAATGCTTACACTTATTTTTAGATTTCATCAAGAGATGCAAACTCATAGCCTTGTTCCCTTGCTCTGTCTATCAGCTTGGGTAATGCCTCGGCATTATCAGGTGAAACTGCGTGAAGAAGAATAATCATACCGTTATGCAAATACGGCATTATTTGGCCTACTGCGTAATCGCCACCTTTTACTCTATCTGCAATCCAGTCCTTATACGCAAAGCTCCAGAACACCGTCTTATACCCCATATCATTCGCAACCGCAAGAACACGTCTGCTATATTCACCCTCCGGTGGACGCATATATTTCATAGGCTGATTGAATTTCGCACTAAATTCGTCCGCAAGCGCAGATATTTCCGCCGAGATATCCTCCGCTGATGAAAGCTTGTGCAAATTTTTATGACCGATGGTGTGATTTCCGACAATATGCCCTTCAGAAACCATTCTTGCAACAAGCTCTTCCGACCTTTTAAGATAATCTCCTGTTATAAAGAATGCCGCAGGAACACCCTTTTCTTTAAGTGTGTCAAGAATTTTATCAGTATATCCGTTTTCGTAGCCTTCATCAAAGGTGAGATATATCTTCTTTTCATCCTGATTGCCTATATATACTGCATTATTTTCCGCAAGCATATCACAAATATATTGCGGCACCTCAGGCGCAGAATTTTGTATTTTCTTTAATCCCCAGCCATAACCCTTGTTTTCGACAGTCTGATAATCACTACCCGTTTTGACAACATCAGGCACACAGCCACAAATAGCAAACACCAGCAATAAAGCTACTATTCGTTTCATACCCTCATCTCCTCTCAGTTATGTATATTCCGCTCACTTACCAAACATAACACTTTTGTAATGGATATTTAACATATCCTTCGTTGAATTTTAACAGAAGAAATAGTATAATTAAACTAAAGACAAGGAGGCGAATAGTATGGACGATTTGAGAGCGAGAATTGCCGCAAGAAAGCGCGCAAGACGAAAGAAAATGTTTATTAGGCTGACTGCCTTTGCATCTGTTGTCGCAGTTATTATCATAGTGTGCGTTTCCTGCAACAGAGAAAAACCTGTATCCTTACCAGAAACTAATATCACAGAACCCACAATTTCACCCGAACCGGAAGCTTCTCCCAATGTTACAGAGGATATAAATGCAGAAACAGCTGATAGTTAAATCAGCTGTTTTTTTTATTCATACAAAACACAAGCGGTACAGCATTTTGCTGTACCGCTTTCATTTCTATTAAACGGGATGTGTCATTTCATCTCTATCTACCAAATCAGGGTCGATTTTGTACTTCGCAGCCTGTCTCTGCTGGAAGAACTTTTCTGCAACCTGACCGAAGAGTGCATATGAAAGAACGTCCTCGTCCTGCTCAATCCACTGGGCACACTCTTTCTTAAGCTTATCAAGCTCCGGCTCAATAAGGTCTGCAGGTCTGCAGGTAATACGCTTATCGTTACCGATAATCTTCTCGACAATTTCCGGCTTAATCTCAACCGGAGTCTTACCGTATTCACCCTTAACAATTCCCTTTGTTTCCTTGGAAATCATCTTGTATCTCTCGCCCATAAGAACATTAAGCACAGCCTGAGTTCCTACAATCTGGCTTGACGGTGTAACAAGCGGCGGGAAGCCCAAGTCTTCTCTTACGCGGGGTACTTCCTTAAGCACCTCATCAAGCATGTCCTCCTTGCCCTGAGCCTTAAGCTGTGAAACAAGGTTTGAAAGCATACCTCCCGGTACCTGATAACGAAGTGTGTTTACGTCAACACCCATTACCTTCGGGTCCATTACGCCGCTTGCGAGATATTTCTCACGGATGGGCTTGAAGAAGTCTGCAATTTCTGAGAGTAAATCAAGGTCAAGACCTGTATCATACTCTGTTCCCTGCAAGGTTGCAACCATCGACTCGGTAGCAGGCTGGCTTGTACCCATTGAGAAGGGCGACATTGCACAGTCGATTATATCTGCACCTGCTTCGATGGCCTTCATATAGGTCATTGAAGCAACACCTGATGTATAGTGTGTGTGCATTTCGATAGGAATTTTAACGCTCTCTTTAAGAGCCTTAACTAACTCATATGCTGTATACGGAACAAGAAGTCCTGCCATATCCTTAACGCAGATTGAGTCTGCACCCATATTCTCAAGCTCTTTTGCAAGCTTTACAAAGCTTTCGACATTGTGAACAGGGCTGATGGTGTAAGAGAACGCAGCCTGAACGTGTCCGCCCTCTTTTTTGGTTGCATCAATTGCTGACTTTAAGTTTCTTACGTCATTTAATGCATCGAAAATTCTGATGATATCAATACCATTTGCAATTGACTTCTGTACAAAGTATGCAACCGTGTCATCCGCATAATGTCTGTAACCGAGGATATTCTGTCCACGGAACAACATCTGCAATTTTGTATTCTTTGCCTTATCCTTAATCTTTCTGAGTCTTTCCCATGGGTCTTCGTTAAGGTAACGAAGGCATGAATCGAAGGTTGCACCGCCCCAAGCCTCAAGGGCATTGAAGCCAACCTTGTCAAGCTTTTCAACTATCGGGAGCATTTCCTCGGTAGTCATTCTTGTTGCGATGAGCGACTGGTGCGCATCACGCAATATAGTTTCGGTAATTTTTACCTGATGTGCCATAATATTTTTCCTTTCCGTGCTAAAGCACTTTTTAAGGTTTATAAACATAAATTTATTTCGCTACATTTTTTAGTTGTGTTTTATCACATTCATATTTTACTTAAGACTGAGGAAATTTTTCGCATATTGCTGTTTTGAACACCGACGGCGTACGTTGGTACGTCGAGGTGTGAAAAATAGCGAGATGTGGAAAATTAACCAGCCAACATCTTATGCAAACATTGAAAGAAACACCCCTGCTGCTACGGCTGAGCCTATAACGCCTGCCACGTTCGGACCCATAGCGTGCATAAGGAGGAAGTTGGAGGGGTTCTCCTTTTGCCCTACTGTCTGCGATACACGTGCTGCCATAGGAACGGCAGAAACACCTGCAGAGCCGATAAGCGGATTAACCTTACCTTTAGTAAGTACATACATCAAATCGCCAAGTGCGAGACCGCCTACTGTTGAGAAGCAGAATGCGATAAGACCGAGAACTACAATACCGATTGTTTCACCTGAAAGGAAACTTTCTGCAGTTGCAGTCGCACCAACTGTTACACCGAGGAATATTGTAACAATATTCATAAGCTCGTTCTGTGCAGTCTTACAAAGTCTGTCGCAGACACCTGATTCCTTAAAGAGATTACCAAGCATCAGACATCCAACAAGAGATACTGCATCGGGTATAATAAGTCCTACAATTATTGTAACTATAATCGGGAACAGAATCTTCTCTGTTTTTGAAACTGGGCGAAGCTGGTCCATAACAACCATTCTCATCTTCTTTGTTGTCATAAGCTTCATAAACGGCGGCTGAATAATCGGAATAAGCGCCATATATGAGTATGCCGCAACGGCAATTGCCGGCAGAAGATGCGGAGCGAGTGTCTTTGTAACATAGATAGCGGTCGGACCGTCTGCACCGCCTATGATACCGATAGATGCCGCCTCATTGACACCAAAGCTGATACCCGGAAAGACTGCACCGAGTACAAGTGCACCAAGGAAGGTAAAGAATACACCAAACTGAGCAGCTGCACCAAGAATAATACTCTTGGGGTTAGCAATCAAGGGGCCAAAGTCAGTCATACATCCGATACCTATAAAGATAAGCGGCGGATAGATACCGAGCTTGACTCCTAAGTACAACAAATCCAACAAACCGCCGTGTCTGCATATATGACCGACATCTATATACTTACCATCAATCATATACTGCGGGTCGGTAAAGAACTCTGTGTGCATCATAATTGCACTTGAGTCCTTAAGCATCGGAAGGTTAGTAAGTAACATTCCGAACGCAATCGGAAGAAGCAGCAATGGTTCAAATTGCTTTACTATCGCAAGATATAGAAGAACACAAGCTATTGCGATCATAATAATTATCTTGACAGCCGGAATCCAGCCATCCTGAAATAATGCCGCTGCGCCCGTGGTCTGTAAAAAGCCTACAAAACTTTCTAACACTTTATTTCACCACTTTCTAGTAATATTCCAAAGCGGTTTAGCCTATCGAAACAATAGCATCGCCTGTGTTTACACTTGCGCCTGCAGCTGCGTTTACTGCTACAACCTTACCGTCTACGTTAGAGAAGATTTCGTTTTCCATCTTCATAGCTTCCAAAACTGCAACCAAATCGCCGCTCTTTACTGTGTCGCCAACATTAACCTTAACGGAAACGATTGTTCCGGGCATAGGAGCATCTATTGTTGAAGCGCCTGCCGGTGTTGCTGCGGGTGCTGCCTTCCGAGCTTCAGGTGCAGGAGCTGCTGCCGCAGCCGGTGCTGCTACCGGTGCCTGATATGCAGGAGCAGCTGTCGAAACACCGCCAATTTCCTCTACATCAACTTCATATGTGGTACCATTTACTGTAATATTAAACTTTCTCATATCAATTATTCCTTTCTAAAATCAATATCTGCTGTTGATTGTTTCGCTTACTCCTGCTTTATTCCATGCAGGCTTTCTATTCTCTATTCTACGATAGGACTTAATCTGAAGATTATAGGTTGATGTGTTAAGGCTTGCCGCAATTGCCGCAGTAAGAACTGCAATAAGCTCACCCTCGTCAACCTTTGTTTCAGCCTTTACTACCGGTGCATCTGCAGGTGCCGGAGTAGCTACCGGTGCTTCTTTATTAGCCTTTGCAGGGTCCTTGTAGAATATCTTCTTCATAGCCATCATAACGAGCATCAGTATTACAAGAACAGAGAATACTATCGCAAGACCTACTCCTGTTACACTTAAGCCCTCAGCTAAAGCTTCCTGTACTGTCATTCTAAAAGCCCTCCTTATACGGGGATATTACCGTGCTTCTTGGACATTCTTGTTTCACGCTTTGATGCAAGCATCTCAAGAGCAGCAATAATTCTCGGTCTGGTAGAATCCGGCTCGATTACGTCGTCCACAAAGCCAAGCTTTGCAGCCTCAAACGGATTAGCAAACTTATCTCTGTATTCCTGAATCTTTTCACTTCTTGTTGTAATCGGGTCAGAGCTTTCAGCAATTTCATTCTTGAAGATGATATTTGCTGCGCCCTCAGGTCCCATAACTGCAATCTCTGCAGTAGGCCAAGCGAATACTGCATCTGCACCAAGGTGCTTAGAGCTCATTGCGATATATGCGCCACCGTATGCTTTTCTCAAAATTACATTTATCATAGGAACTGTTGCTTCTGAATATGCGTAAAGAAGCTTTGCACCGTGTCTTATAATACCGCCATGCTCCTCGTGCACACCGGGAAGATATCCGGGTACATCAGTAAAGGTTACAATGGGGATATTGAAGCTGTCGCAGAAACGAACAAATCTTGCAGCCTTGTCAGAAGCATCTACATTAAGCGCACCTGCCATAACATTCGGCTGGTTTGCTACGATACCAACAGTTGAACCGTTCATTCTTGCAAGACCGATTACAATGTTCTTTGCAAAGCCGCTCTGTATCTCCATAAATGAGCCGCCGTCAACAACCTCTGCAATAACTTCCTTAACATCATAAGCCTTGTTAGGCTCGTCAGGTACGATTGTTGTAAGCTTTTCAGAAAGTCTGTTGATAGGATCCTGAGGCATTTCAAAAGGTACATCCTCAAGGTTATTAGACGGGAGATAAGAAATAAGCTTCTTAATCTTTTCGATGCACTCTTCCTCGTCCTTAGCTGTAAAGTGAGCAACACCGCTCTTTTCTGCATGAGCTGCCGCGCCGCCAAGCTCCTCGCTTGTAACATCTTCGCCTGTTACAGACTTAATAACAGCAGGTCCTGTAATAAACATCTGGCTTGTCTTTTCTACCATAAATACGAAGTCTGTGATAGCCGGTGAATAAACCGCACCACCTGCACATGGTCCCATAATAGCTGAAATCTGTGGCACAACACCTGATGCAAGTGTGTTTCTCTTGAAAATCTCGCCGAAGCCTGAAAGAGCTGCGATACCTTCCTGAATTCTTGCGCCGCCTGAATCATTCATTCCGATAATGGGAGCACCCATCTTGACAGCCATATCCATTACCTTGCAGATTTTCTTTGCGTGCATCTCGCCCAAAGAACCGCCTATTACTGTGAAATCCTGTGAGTAAACGAATACAAGTCTTCCGTCTACTGTACCGTAACCGGTAACAACACCCTCACCCGGTGCTTTTGTTTCTGCCATATTGAACTCGTTTGAGCGATGTTCAACAAAAGCATCAACTTCAACAAAACTACCAGCGTCTAAAAGTGCCGCAATTCTCTCACGGGCAGTCTTTTTGCCGGCATCGTGCTGCTTTTTGATTTTTGCTTCACCGCCGCCGGCTTCAACAGCCGCTCTGCGAAGCTGCAAATCATTAAGTTTGTCAACTGTTCCCATACTACAACCTCCGTTATAATTTGTTATTGAAATCTTTCGATTTCAAGGAAATTTTATATATAAAAATCTTTTTGTGAAAAAGTTTTTTCAATTTTCCCTCATTTTACATTATACTCCAATCAATTTATTTTTGCAAGGGATTTATACATTTTTTTACATTAAAAAAACCCAAAATTTCTTTTGGGTTTTTTGTACAGCTTACACAACCACGAAGCCGTTATCATTCACATCAACAGTTATACTATCCCCTGCTTTAACTGCTCCCTCAATAATCTTTTCCGAGAGCATATCCTCTATTTTAGACTGAATAGCACGTCTTAAAGGTCTTGCTCCGTAGGTTGGGTCATAGCCGGCTTTTGCAATAGCTTCTACTGCTTTATCACTGAATTCCGCCTTAATTTCGTTATCAGCAAGACGTTTTGAAAGGTCTTTTAGCATAAGCTTTGCTATTTCCTTTACATCCTCTTCATCAAGACGTTCAAAGACGATTATCTCATCTATTCTGTTTAAGAACTCAGGTCTGAATGTGCGCTTAAGCTCCTCCATAACACGTTCTTTTATAACAGCATTTTCCTCTTTGGCATCTTTTTGGACACTATCGCCGGCAAAGCCAAGCTTTGTGCCTGTATTCAAAATTTGCTTTGCACCAAGGTTTGAGGTCATAATGATTACAGTATTCCTGAAATCAACCTTTCTGCCCTGAGCATCGGTAAGCATACCGTCCTCAAGGATTTGCAGAAGTATATTAAACACGTCAGGATGCGCCTTTTCTATCTCATCAAACAGAAGTACAGAATACGGTTTTTTACGTATCTTTTCAGTGAGCTGTCCACCCTCATCAAAACCGACATAACCCGGAGGTGAGCCAATAAACTTAGATACCGAGTGTTTTTCCATATATTCAGACATATCAACTCTTACAATTGAGTCCTCCGTTCCGAACATACTCTCTGCCAACGCCTTCGAAAGCTCGGTTTTTCCTACTCCCGTAGGGCCCAAGAAGATGAATGAGCCAATCGGACGTTTGGGGTCTTTAAGACCGGCTCTGCCACGTCTTATCGCCCTTGCAACAGCTGAAACAGCTTCACTCTGCCCTATAACTCTGCCATGAAGAACATTTTCAAGATTTTTAAGCCGCTCCGACTCCTCCTCAGCAAGCTTTTTTACCGGAATTTTTGTCCAGTCGGACACGATATCAGCTATATCACTTTCGCTTACCACCTGTTCACCAGAACCGGTATCCTCTTTCCATTTATTTCTCCCCGACTCCATTTGTTCTCTAAGCGCTTTTTCCTTATCTCGAAGCTCCGCAGCCTTTTCAAAATCCTGTTCTATAATAGCCGCCTGTTTATCAGCCGAAAGCTTTTCAAGCTCCTTTTCAAGCTCCTTAATATTATCAGGAGCAGTCAGTAAAGACAGCCTTTTCTTAGATGCTGCTTCATCGACAAGGTCAATCGCCTTATCAGGCAGGAAGCGGTCGGTAATATAGCGCATAGACAGTTTTGTAGCCGCAACAATAGCATCATCGGTAATTTTTACTCCGTGATGCGCCTCATACCTGTCTCTCAAACCTTTTAGAATTTCAACCGTTTCCTCAACCGACGGCTCTCCTATCATAACAGGTTGAAAACGTCTTTCCAAAGCAGCATCCTTCTCGATATATTTTCTATATTCATTAACCGTAGTTGCTCCGATAAGCTGAATTTCACCTCTCGCCAAGGATGGCTTTAAGATATTTGATGCATCAATCGCACCTTCAGCCGAGCCGGCACCGACTATTGTATGAATTTCGTCTATAAAGAGTATAACATTGCCTGACGCTGAAACCTCCTCCACAGCCTTTTTGAGCCTCTCCTCAAATTCACCACGGTATTTTGCTCCTGCCACCATAGATGAAAGGTCAACCGAAACAAGTCTTTTATCTTTTAGTATTTCCGGCACATCACCATCTGCAATCTTCTGCGCCAACCCCTCTGCAACCGCAGTTTTACCAACACCCGGCTCACCGATAAGACACGGATTGTTCTTGGTACGCCTTGACAAAATCTGCAGAACCCTTGCAATCTCTGTATCTCTACCAATTACAGGGTCAAACTTACCCTCTCTTGCCTGAGCTGTCAGGTCGGCACCAAACTGGTCAAGTGTAGGAGTCTTCACATTCTGTTTGCTTATCTTTTTATCAGACATCGTATTAACAGCAGCCTCTCCTGCCATCCCCGACATTATATCGCGGTAAAAGTCTCCCATTCTTACACCGCTTGCTATAAGCGCCTGCGCCGCAACACCCTCTCCATCACGAACAATCGCCGCAAGCAGGTGCTCTGTGCCAATATAGCTGACACCGCTCCTTCTCGCTTCCATTGCCGCAATTTCAAGTATTCTTTTAGTCCTCGGAGTAAGCGTAAGCTCAGTATTTTTATCAATCGCCTCTCCCGTGCCAATCGTATCTTCTATTTTTTTACGCAAGCCATCATAATTTATGCCCTTATCAGCAAGAGCTTTTACACCCACACCGCCATCAAGCTTTAATATACCAAGCAAAAGATGCTCACTTCCTATATATCCATGTCCCAATTCGCATGCAATATCATGCGAATTCTGCAGAGCCTCTCTTGCTTTTTCAGTAAAATTAGAAAATGTCATACTTTATCCTCTCCTTCAAACAGAGCTTCTCACAATCTCCGCTCTTTTTATATCCCTCTCTGCTGCGCTTAAATCCGCACCACCCGCAATCTTTGTTATATTAGCAGGCTCGGTAAGCACCATAAGCTCAATCGGGCTTTGTTTTATCTTCTCATCAATTATCCCTATACTACTACCAAGAATATAGTCGGACAACAAGGTTTTTGCTTCTCTTGAAGTTAAACTCCTTGCATATCTCAAGGTGCCAAGGCTTCTCCACAATCGGTCAGCCACCTCAGTTTTATCCTTAATAGCCTCTCTCGCTTCCTCTTCACGACTTTTAATCTGACCTGCAATATTTTCAAGCTTTTCTATTATCTCTTCTTCCGAAAGTCCAAGAGTTATACGGTTGGAAAGCTGATACAACGAACCATAAGCCTTAGAGCCTTCTCCATAAAGCCCTCTCACTTCAAGTCCGAGATTAGATGCAGATCTTATAATTCTGTCAATATTACCTGTCATTGTAAGCGCCGGAAGATGCATCATAACCGATGCACGCATACCTGTACCTGTATTTGTAGGGCAAGCCGTAAGATATCCGTACTTTTCAGAGAACGCAAATTCTACGTGCTTTTCAATAGCATCATCAGCCTTATTTGCAAGCTCATATGCCTCTTTAAGCGCAAACCCACCCATAATACTCTGTATTCTGATATGGTCCTCTTCCATAAGCATTATACTAAGCTCCTCATCAGCTGAAACTGCAACCGCAGCGTTGCTCTTCTCCACAAGCTCCGAGCTTATTAAATGCCTTTCCATCAATACCTGCCTCTCAGATATATCGGTATCTGTCATTTCTGTGAATTTAAGTTCTCCGACAACAGCCTTTTCATTTTCAAGTGCCGAAATAATATCCTGTTTTGCACCGTCAATATCCTGTTTAGTCATAACATTTGGAAAAGGGTATTTCGCAACATTTCTCGCAAGTCGCACCCTTGTGCTGACCATTATATCATCATTACTATTCTTCTTATACCAAATCATATGTTCCGCCCCCTTACCCATCAATATTCTTAAGCTCTTTATGAAGTGTCGCAGCCTTTTCATAATCCTCCGCCGCAACCGCATTCGCTATCGCCACCTTAAGAGCTTCTATTCTCTTTTTCTTCGAAATTCCAGCGCCTGCAGAAACAGGAATTTTGCCTTTATGTTCGTTATTACCGTGTATGCGTTTTAAGCTTACATCAACCGGAGCCGCAAACATCTCGTAGCATTCACCGCATCCAAGTCTGCCCGATTTCTGAAAATCACTATATGTTCTTCCGCATTTTTTACACCTTGCTTCCTGACGGTAAACAGGATATACATCAAACCCCTCAAAAAAATCCGAAAACAAATCGTACATTTCAATTCCTCCTTTTACATCAAAGCCTTTATCATAGCTTTCATAACCGCTACTCTTTGTTCTTCACCAAGTGATTCTTCAGATACTGCCGCAAGCGCAAGAGCTGCATTCCTCTCATCAAACACACCTGCATCAAGCGCAAGCTTTATTATTTTATTTACACCCGTTCCTGTAAGCTTATCGGGTATCACACTAAGTATATCCTCCGCATCCACCGAAACTCTCCTGATTTTGATATATCCTCCGCCGCCGCGACGTGATTCTACAACATACCCCTTTTCAGGAGTGAATCTCGTTTGCATAACATAATTTATCTGCGACGGTACACAATTAAATATCCCCGCAAGCTCATTCCTGCCAAGCTCCACCCAATCATTATCATCCTTTACAAGCTGACATATAAATGCTTCAATCTTATCGGATATTCCCATTTTATACACCTCTTTGACTTTGACTTTCTTTGACTTTCAAACACATTATAACACTCTATATTATATTTGTCAATGAAAAAAATATAAACTAAATTTGAATATTTTGTGAACCTATTGCTCATTTTTTCTTTTTGGTGTATAATCTATGTAAATAATTCGAAAGAGGACTGATTGTTATTCTAACTCCTATACTTAATAAGGAATATACACTTAATATAGAAGCACAAGGCAGCGAAGGCGAAGGTATTGCAAGGCTTGACGGGTATGCTCTTTTTGTGAACGGCACAATCAAAGGCGATACTGTTCTTGCTAAAGTTACAAAGCTTAATAAGAGTTACGGCTTCGCTAAGCTTATTAAGATACTGACCCCTTCTCCAGACAGAACAAATCCGATATGCCCGAAGTTCGATGAGTGTGGCGGTTGCCGTATTATGCATATGACCTACAAGGCACAATGCGAATTCAAAAGACAGCTCGTTTTTGATGCGCTAAAAAGAATAGGCGGTATAGAGACCAATATTGCTTTTGTAGGCGCAAAGGAGCCTTTGAGGTATCGCAATAAGATGGTTTTTCCTTTTTCCGAGAAGGGCGAATGGGGATTTTACAAAGGCGGCTCGCATGAAGTTGTTCCCTTAAAGGATTGCCCTTTAGGCGATATTCTAAACGCAAAGATACTAGATACTGTACAGAATTTTTTCAAAAAGGAGCATTTGAGCTGTTATAACGAGAAAAATCACACCGGTATTTTAAGACGAGTGTTTACAAGAGTTTCTGCCGACTCCGGCAAGGTTATGGTGGTTATCTCGGTAAATGCAGACAATATAAAAAATTCGGACAAGCTAATTTGCAAGCTTCAGAGTCTTTCGCCCAGGATTTCTTCAATAATATTGAATATTAATAAAAAACGCACAAATCTTGTGCTTGGTGATAGAAATATAACGCTCTGGGGCGAGGACACAATTTCCGATAGTCTGCTCGGATTTTCGTATGAGATTTCACCTCATAGTTTTTTCCAGATAAATCACACGCAGACTGAGTTGCTTTATAATAAGGCGCTCGAATATGCCCGGCTTGATAAGTCAAAGACGGTATTTGACCTCTATTGCGGTATAGGGACTATATCCTTGAGCGCCGCAAGGCTTGCTAAAAGTGTGGTAGGTGTCGAGATTGTTCCGCAGGCGATCGAAAATGCAAAAGAGAATGCAAAAAAGAATGGAATTGATAATGCGCAATTTTACTGTGCCGCCGCCGAGGATATTACACCCAAGCTGATTGAAAATGGGATAAAACCCGACACAGTAATACTTGACCCTCCCCGAAAGGGAAGCGACGCAAAAACCTTGAGCGCAATCGTTTCCGCAAAACCCGAACGCATTGTTTATGTGTCATGTAACCCCGCGACTCTGGCACGAGATGTAAAATTCTTAACCGAGAACAGCTATTCCTTGAGGGAAGCAACCGCCTTTGACCTCTTCCCTCAAACAAGCCATGTGGAGTGCTGCGTGTTGCTATGCCGCACATAATGTGGAAATACAGTATTATAAAGGAGCGTAATTTATGAAAAACGATTTGTTCAAAAAAGATTTGTATAGGTTTTATGGTGGCAGGGTGAAAGTTTAAAAGCAGATTATTGCGACCGGATGAAATCAAATATCTATATTTTTATAGGTGTTGTCAAACTGTCAAAAATCCAATATTAAAGTTCTACTACAAATTCAGGTTGAGACGATTATCTCGCTAAACAAGAATACAAATTTCTTATTTAATGACTGCTGAACAGTTATGAAGGGGGCTATGCAAGGTGAAAAAGATACCTTTTGTTTTGACTGTATTTTTTGTCATACTGTTTAACATATATGCTGTATCGGCGCAAACAGCTGTTTTACAGGAGAGCCGTGTAACGCCGACCATAACAGCTACGACACAAAGATACAGCAATTATTCAACAGCTACCGTAAAGCTTTACTCTATGCCCGAGTCTTGCTATATTATAATAGCCGAATATATCAGCAACAGATGCGTGGATGTGGAGGTCAGGGAATATCAGACTGCAACAGAACAGTTCAATATCCCAGACGAAGTGGATACTATAAAGGTAATGGTTTGGGATGACCATATAAAGCCTGTTGTGAAGGCGAAAACTATTGATATGAAAGCAAGCGCAGAGCTTGATAAAAAGATTGATAAAATTGCCAGAAATCTAAAAACGTCAAAAAACCCAAACGTAACAACCTACAAAACAGAAGAAAACCAACCTCGTGCGATAATATGGACAAAGGGAATTATACCGCCACAGCTGTCCGAATTTGAAAAGGAGGTTGAAATTACAAATTCAAACTACACATTTTTATATGCCGGACAAGATAAAGGCAGCGGATGGTATGACGTAAATAAGAGTTTGCCACAAGAGGACGGTGCAGACAGAAATATGTGCTATGCGGCGGTTAGTGCAAATCAGTTGCATTGGTGGCTTGACCAGAACAAGGACAATATAGATATGTATCTAAACAAATTAGCCACAGGCGAAATCATTCCAGAATACCCACTCAAGCTTGACCGATTAGAAGATCTCAGAAGCTCATACAAAGGTCAGGCTAAAAGCGGTATTTATAATATGTTCAGAGATTATTTTGAACACCCCATTGATGCATATAATGCCGACCTATTAAACGACTTTTTTATAAACGGCTATCAAGCAAATACCGCAGGTAAGGTTAATTCACCTGATTTTTTCAAATGGGACCCAAGGGGTGGCTTTTTCTACGATGTTTTTGAAAAAAAGAAGCTCACATTAAGATACGGGGCAGGTGATTATACAGTTTTCAAACGCGATATTCCTTGGTATATGCAGGACGGACAATCCATAGGTCTTATCCACAGTACCCCAACAAACGGTGTAACACACATTATAACCCTTTGGGGTGTGGAATTTGACCACAACAACGAGATAACCGCACTCTTTGTTACCGATTCCGATGACTATGAACAGCCGGAAATCGCTATGAAAAGAATGTTGCTAAAGAAAAACAGTAGTGGCTACCCCGTAATAACCACAAATATCATCGGCAACACAGGAGCACAAATTTTAGAATTTGTCCCCTTGTCCTTAGGAGAAGAATGTTGGAATGAACTGCTTTGCAATTAGAAATAGAGTAAAAGAATACCTTCCGAAATATTAACTACGCATACCACTACCATAGCGTGTGTGGAATGTTGCGTGTTGCTATGCTGAACACAGCATTGATATAGTTTTCTTGCACTTTTTGTGATACATTCCATCAGAATTAATATCACCATGGCTAAGACAAACAATTTAATATGATTGGTTTTAAAAAAGGACAAAACTCAATGTTTTGTCCTTTTCCATAAATTATATCTGTTTTCTTACGATTGTGTATTCGTCTCCTTGGCGATAATACGGGCATTGGCGAGTTCTGCCTGTTATAAAGCCTGCATATTCGTCTTCATCAAGGTCTATAACGCAGGTCATACATTCGTATTCCTCGTCATAGATGTAGTTTATACAAAATTCGCAGTTGCTTTTCATAAATATCCTCCCGACCATTTGTATATGCGGGTCGTCGAGGACGCCGACCCCTACATAATTATTGTAATTTTTACCGCCATGCCTTTTGGACGCAAGATGCAAGTAGATTGTTCTTCGTGGAAACGACGGCCCGTTCTCGTTCTGCACGATAGAAGCAAGCAGATTGCTCTTTAAGAATGCGACGGCGTACGAAGGTACTCCGAGCATTCGTAAAGGGTAAGATGCGCCACTTATCTCGCGCAGAATTACGGCTGCTTGCCGATGTATGCCAAGATACCGCCGTCAACGTAGAGCACGTGTCCGTTTACAAAGTCTGACGCATCAGATGCAAGAAATACTGCCGGTCCCATAAGGTCCTCCGGATTTCCCCAGCGAGCCGCAGGCGTCTTCGATATAATGAACTGGTCAAACGGATGACGTGAGCCATCAGCCTGACGTTCACGAAGGGGTGCGGTCTGCGGAGTTGCAATGTAACCCGGTCCGATACCGTTACACTGAATGTTATGCTCACCATACTCAGAGCAGATATTTCTTGTAAGCATCTTAAGTCCGCCCTTAGCAGCAGCATAAGCAGAAACAGTTTCTCTGCCAAGCTCCGACATCATAGAACAGATGTTGATAATCTTGCCGTGTCCTTTTTTAATCATTGATGGGATAACTGCCTTAGCACATATAAACGGTGCATTAAGGTCTACATCTATGACCTGTCTGAACTCCTCTGCTGTCATTTCGCACATAGGAATTCTCTTAATGATACCTGCATTGTTTACAAGGATATCAATAACGCCAACCTCTTTTTCGATTTTTGCAACCATATCGTTTACCATAGCTTCGTTGGTAACGTCGCAAACATAGCCTTTAGCATCAATACCATCAGCCTTGTATGAATCAAGACCCTTGTCTACAAACTCCTGCTTAATGTCGCAGAATACGATTTTCGCACCTGCTTCTGCATATGATTTTGCGATTGCATAGCCGATGCCGTAAGAAGCACCTGTAACCAAAGCAACCTTGCCTTCCAAACTGAACTTACTAAGAATATTCATTGGTTTATATCTCCTTTGCTATTATTATACTAACGGTGTCGGGCGATAGATAAGGTGCATAAAATTGCCCTCTATATCGCGGAACCAGTAGGTTTTGAGTCCCTTGTCATTTTCAGATACATCGTGCACTTCAGTAACTCTTGCATCTGCCTTTAGAACAGGCACAAGCTCGTCAAAAGCTTCGCTTGTAACCGCAAGTGCAATGTGTCTTATTCCCTGCAATTTTTCCAAATCTTCACAGCACTTATCCTCAGTTGCCGAGATAATCTCGAACATATCACCGTTTTCGAAAGCGGTGAAATATGTACCCTTGCCATTATCATATACAATTCTGCAACCAAAGGTATCTACATACCAGTCGGTAAGTGTTTTAGAATCTTTAGCAACTATTGCTGTATGCTCAATTCCGTAAACCATTTATTTTCTTCCTTTCTAAAAGCTTACCTTATAGTTTCGAACAGCTTGAGCCATTCGTTTTTAATATATTCGTGTCCCATTTCTGTCGGATGAACACCGTCTTGTAGCCAATAGCTTGGTTCTGCCTTTTCTGAAAGCTTGTCAAATCCATCCTGCAACGGCATAAACGGCAAGTTATATTTATCTGCAATCTTCTTTGCCATCTCGGCACGAAGCTTTACCTCTTTATCAAAATAATCCCAATTAGCCTCTGTCGCACTTCCTTTCAGCACAAACGGCTCCATTATCATAATTTTGATATCGGGGAGTGCTGCCTTCACTTCACTTACAAGCATATCGTATATCTTAAAATATTTGTCCGCATCAACGCCGTTGGGACTTTCATGTAGCTCGTGCCACACGTCATTGACACCGATTAAGATACTCATAACATCAGGCTTTAAGTTGATAATATCCGCCTTAATGCGTGCATAAAGGTCAACAACTCTGTTACCGCTTATTCCATGGTTAAAGAACTCATATTTTTTAGGTTCTTCAAAGCCGAGTGCCGCTTTTAGCAAATGCGGATATCCAGCTCCCAAACCATCGTTATTTTCTCTCGAACGACCTACATCCGTTATAGAGTCGCCCTGAAATAAAATACGCATTATGTACACCTCTTTTTATAAATTCAAAATAATTATAGCACAAAAATTTACCAATGACAACAATAAATAAAAATTTAACATTCTCTATTTATAAAGACTGTATAATCCAGATACCGCTTATTTTATTGGTTTTTGTATCAGTAACTCATCTATCATTTTTATATCCTTTTCAATAAGAAAATCATACATTTGATGCACTTTGAATCCATCATAATCCTCAAAACGATGGCTGTCAAAGCCTATGCTTATATATACTCCTGCATCTTTTATGATTTGTTGTTTTTCAGAGTCATTCATAAAATCCAACACATATTGATGTTCCCTATATTTATGGATACTGTCATAGCTTACATTCATCTCCCAAAATATATTATTCTGTGCCATTTTTCTAAAGAATTCAGCATAATCAAATCCATACATATCACAGTATGCAAATAAATCAGTATGAGCAATTCCACATAAAATACAAAATTTATTACAAAATTCAAAAAGATTTTTTTTTACAATACTGTCATCATATGTTATATGTTCAATAAGACAGTAATCAAAATCTTTTATCTCCTCTATAT
>JAHAZB010000146.1 GCA_018384175.1 Eubacteriales bacterium | reverse complement strand
GATTCTTTCTCTTAATATTGTAGAAGATATTCCATCTGTATGCTGTAGGTATACAACACTGCAACCAACACGTGCAAATTCTTCTTCATATTTATCCCATTCGGGTGTACCCTGCCAATCCGAACCCACGAATACAACATCCGCCCCAAGTGCTTTAACACTTTCGAGCTTATTCATAGTGTTTTGCGGTATCACTTTGTCTACATATTTGATTGCACGCACAATCTCCATTCGATCTTCTTCGCATATGATAGGGTACTTGTGTTTTCTCTGAAAACACAAATCATCAGTAGTAACACCAACCACAAGATATTCACATTCTTCTTTTGCGCGTTTTATTATGTTAAGATGACCTATATGAAACATATCATATACGCCGGTCGTGTATCCAATTTTATACCTTTTCATCAGTTAGCCTTCTCTCTTGCAAAGTTCTTAAAAAGCCACCCTCTTATACCAGGCGGTACAATAACCTGCAAAATCAATCTCATCATTACGTTCTTTAAATAGACGGGCAAATCTATTACACCGTTTTCAAGCATATATTTTTGTAATTTTGCTTCACTTTTAAAATACCTTACTCCGCCTCTTCTTTTGTACATTTCTATTCCGCATCGAACATATACCAGAGTTTTAGATAAATTATAAAATTTTGCACCATTCAACATCATTCTGAGCCACAAATAGTAGTCCTCATCGCAGTACCAGTCAAGATAGCCACCCGCATCTACAACCGCTTGCTTCTTAAACATTACTGTCATTTGATTAAACGGACATCTATATTTGATATACTCTTTTATCTGACAATCGTCAGAAGGAACACTTCTTTTTCCAATAATATTAGTCTTATCACCGATAAACTCCTCTATTATTCCGCCTACAACATCAACTTCTTTATCATTTTCAAACACACTAAGTTGCTCTTCAAATCTATCACAAGCACAAATATCATCAGCATCCATTAGCGCAACCAATTCATTTTTACAATTCTGCAGACCTATTCTTCTGGCATTTCCATGCCCCACATTTTTTTCTAATCGTATAACCTTAAATATACTATTATTCTCAAATCTGCTTATTACATCATTTATGCCATCATTAACCGGACCATCAACTACAAGAACCACTTCATCAGGAATAACAGTCTGATTAAATACGCTGGTTAAAGCCTCATCAAAATGCTCTGCACTATCGCCATTATATACGCACATTGATACGGAAAATTCCTTTTGCATATATAATCCCTCCCTAAGTATTTATCAGGCTGTTTACCTCTGCCTGTTTATCTTTATATTCTTCAGATGAAATCTCGTTCATTCTAAGCAAATAATCACCTAAATCCTCCGCAGTTTCGATACCCTCCTGATTGATACCCTCCTGCTTTACAAATGCTGTCCATACCGTCATCAAAATCAGCTTTATGTCGGTGATAAATGTTATATTCTTTATATACTCAAGGTCATAGGCAAGCTTTTCCTCCCATGATATGCCATTTCGTCCTTTAACCTGCGCCAAGCCGGACAACCCAGGACGTACGGTATGGCGTTTCCTTTGTTCCTGCGTCATAAAAACCATATCACGTACAAGTTGTGGTCTTGGACCTACCACACTCATATCGCCCTTCAAAATATTAAAAGCTTCGGGTAGTTCGTCAAGACTTGTCTTTCTTAAAAGTCTGCCGAATTTTGTCAGCCTAACATCATCTGGCAGAAGATTGCCATTCTCGTCTCTTTCATCGGTCATAGTCCGGAATTTATACAGATTAAATATCTTTTCATCCTTCCCCGGACGCGGCTGTCTAAATATAACAGGACTTCCCAGCTTAACCCTGACCAAAACCGCTACAATTATGTACAACCAACTAAATACTATGATAGCTGCAAGTGCACATAATATGTCAAACGGTCTTTTTATGTACGTTCTGTACATTAGAACAACCCCTTTATAATTTTAATTACTCTTTCCTGCTGTTCCTCTGTCATCTTAATATCACTTGGCAGGCATATACCTCTTTCAAATATATCAGCGCCAACGTCATCACCGTTTACCGTTATGTAATCGTTATTTGCATAAACGGGTTGCATGTGCATCGGCTTCCAGATTGGTCTTGCTTCTATATTTTCAGCTTCAAGGGCAAGTCGTATTTTTTCAGGAGTAACACTGCCCATAGCATCATTATCTATCGTAATGCAACTCAACCAAAAATTAGGCTCTGTATATGGAAGATACGGATTCATAGTAACAGGCATATCAGCAAAAGCCCTCTCATATCTTTCATATATAGCCTTTTTAAGCGACTTATGCTCATCAAGGTGCAATAGCTGTCCTCTGCCAATTCCTGCAACAATATTACTCATTCTGTAATTGTTGCCTATTTCGCTATGCTGATACCATGGTGCAGGATCTCTCGCCTGAGTGGAGTAGAACCTTACTTTCTGCACAGCCTCCTCATCATCGGACAAGAACATTCCGCCGCCCGAAGTTGTTATAATTTTATTGCCATTAAAGCTTATCGCATTATATCTTCCAAAAGTGCCTGTTTGTCTTCCCTTGTATGTAGCAGATAATGATTCGGCGGCATCTTCAATCAATACAACATTATACCTGTCGCAAAGCTCAACTATCTCATCAAGCTTAGCAGGTGTACCATAAAGATTGGCAACTACAACAGCCTTAACTCTGCCGTTATATTTTTTTAACCCCTCTTCAAGTGCCTCAGGATTCATATTCCATGTTTCACGTTCAGAATCTATAAATACCTGCACACCGCCCTCGTAGCTGACAGGATTAACTGTCGCCGCAAACGTCAGGTCAGAGCAAAGAACAACATCCCCACTTGTAACACCTGCAAGCTTAAATGCCAAGTGAAGTGCATGAGTACCTGCGGTCATAGCAGCTGCAGCTCTGCAACCAATATACCGCGCAATTTCATTTTCAAATTCTGTTACATTCTTACCAAGAGGCGCTACCCAGTTGGTATCAAAAGCTTCCTTTACAAACTTCTGTTCCTCGCCGTGCATTGTTGGTGAGGATAACCATATTTTTTCTGCCATTTTGGGGTTCTCCTTTATCGTACTTTACTAACCGTATTCCATCTAAAACCAAAATCATTCAGTTTATTTATTTGATTTGACGTCAATTTTCCTTCTTTATAATACTTTCTTTGAATTAGAAACCAATTCCCAATCTTGCGTCCATCGGATAAGATATAATCCTTAGGTATGTATATACAATAATATCATTATATATCTTTTGTTTTATTACGTCAAGAGTTTTAAAGATTTTCAATTTTTTTCAATATTGCATAGAAATAAGGCCAATGATTAACAAAATTAAATCATTGGTCTTATTTGTATGCAATGGATATTTAACAATTACTCGAATAACAAAATTTCACAACGCCATACAACATAATGTAAATTATGTTGTATGGCAGCATCTTAGCAATCCAAGCTTCTCTATCTGCTTACGATGAACTTCTTCATTGACTATGGTGTAAATTCTCGTGGTATTTATGTTTGAATGACCGAGAATATCGGCTAGATGTACTATATCTTTCTGTAAATTGTAATATGTCCTCGCAAACAAGTGTCTTAGATTATGCGGAAACACTTTATCTTCAGTAACATTGGCTTTTTTACAAAGCTTTTTCATTTCACTCCAGATATTAGATCTGTCAAGAGGGGTTCCATTCTTCGTTATAAAGATAGCCCCAACAATAATTTTCTTTGATTGCGCATATTTTCGTAGCAATTCACAAAGCTTTGTACGCAACAAAACATTTCTTATTTTCCCTTTATTGTTTATCTGTGCAGTACCTTTATTTACTGCTTCCATTGTAATAAATCTTAGTTCGGAAACACTTTGTCAAGGGTTTTCATAAGATTTTTTCAAAAAAGTTTTCTCAACATCGCAGTAAACCGAGCTTTTGCAATTGCTTTTGATGTTCTATGCCGCTTTCCATTGTATAAATACGGGTGGTTTCAATGCTTGAATGTCCTAAAATGTCTGCAAGCCTTACAATGTCCTTTTGAAGTGAATAAAAGGTTTTCGCAAAAAGATGACGAAAATTATGTGGAAACACCTTGCTCCTTGCGACATCGGCACTCCGCACAAGCCTTTGAGCATTTTCCAGACTGTACTTCGGTCAAGTGGTTTTCCGCTTTTGGTTATAAACACCGAGCCGCTTTTTATTTTCTGTTGTTTTATATATGCTTTTAACATTTTGCATAGCTGCTTCGGCAAAAACACTTGCCGTATTTTACCCTTACAGTTTATTGTTGCTTGCCCTGTGTTCACGGCTTCACAGGTTACATATTTTAATTCCGAAATTCTCAAACCTGTACTGCCTATGGTCTGCATCAAATAATATAATCGCTCATTTTTCTTGTTTTTAGCTGCTGTCAATAATCGTTCATATTCGGCTTTTGACAGCTCTTTTTCTTTATCGGCAAATATCCTGCGTTGTATTTTCAGAGTTTTGACTTTCAAATCGTACCAATTCATATGCATAAACAAAGCATTTAATGATGATAAAATAGAATTTATGCTCTTTGGAGCGTACTTCTTGCATAGTTCCTTTTTATAGGCAAGCACTACGGATTTATCAACCCCTTTACCGCCGAGCCACTCACGAAAAAAGCGAATATCTCGCATATATTTTTCAATAGTGTTATCACTCTTTTCTTCCTCATATAGATATAGTTCAAATCTTTTTACAATTTCATTTGTAATAGTTTTCATTGCAAAACTTCCTTTCAAGGTTTTATTTTATTATAACCGCAATTTCAACTTGAATGAAATAATTTACAAAAACAGATTAAGGGCATACCATTTATATTGTTGGTACGCCCTCGTTTTTACATTTGAGATATTGTTAAAATAATTAAAGATATGCGTTGACATTTTAAGCATTTTTTATCGCATAAAATAAGAGGTTTCAGAGGTCGAAACGGGCAAAATAATACATAACTGTTCTCTTGCCCGAAAATGCAGTTTTTGCTTTCTGCACACATAAAAATTTACACTTAATGTTTTGTGTCAACATTATTTGTAATGCAGTTGACACAAAAATCGCATTTTAAGGATTAGCGTATCAATAGAGAAATTCAATCTGTTTATCTATATAAGCCGCTTGCATTTCTCTGTAAGCTTTAGGAGAAACTCCGAAGTTTCTTTTGAAACAATGGCTGAATGAATACACATCCGAAAAACCGCATTGAAATGCAATATCCGAAATTTTCTTTGCAGTATTCAAAATTAACAGTTCTGCCTTATTCAATCGAAAATCCTTTAAAAATTCATATGGGTTCTTTTTATATATATCAAAAAACAAACGTCTGAAATGTTTTTCGCTTATGCCGGTTATTTCTGCCAATTCGCTTATTGTCAAATCCGAACGGCTGTAATTCCGATTCAAATAATCAAGTGCAACCGAAATTTTATTTGCCATTTTATAATTGATACTGTCAAAAGCAAGGTCATTATAAAGCAACCCTATTATCTGACATAAAATTCCGCTGCATATCATTTTGGAACCGGGTAAATCAAGGCTATACTCATCAACAGCTTTCCGAAATAATTTTTCATATTGATACGCATTTTTTCCGGAACAAACAGTTTTGAAAGGGAGATTGTGATTTGACGAAGCGGTATGTCCGTCAAAATTAAAATTGACAGCAATATATGAAACAGAATCGCATGAGTCTGCGCCGCTCTTGTCTATTGAACCCTTTGCTATATATGCAACCTGTCCTTTCTTTATATGAACAATCTTTCCTTGTTTTTCGTATGCAACTGTTCCGTCTGTAACAAATGCTAGGCTGTCGTGATTTCTTGGTTTAGATGAAATATACGGTCGGTCATATGTTAATGTATCATAAAAAAATACTGCGTCATTAGTATTTATCATTGCTTCAGTTCCCATTTTCATTTCTCCTCATTTAAACTTTATTATATTATATCATATTATTTTTCAATTTTCAATAAAAATGTCTGTTTAAAACAAATATTTAATTTTCTAAACATTGATATTTTTAGAATCTGTTGTATAATTAAATAAAACGTAAATTTTTTAAGGAGTGATAGAAATGAAAAAAGCGTTGGTTACCGGATCAAGCAGAGGAATAGGATATGCAATTGCAAAAAAACTGTCTCAAAATGGATGTGCGGTTGTTATAACAGGGCGAAATATCAACACGCTTGAAAGTGTTGCACGTGAGTTAGGTGAAAATGTAATTCCAATGGTGTGGGATGCGTCCGAATTTGACAAAGCGGATGAAAGAATAAACAAAGCTGCCGATATGCTTGGTGGTTTGGATATTGTTGTAAATAATGCCGGAATTTTTGCACAAAGAAGTGAATGGGATAAAAACAGTCTTTTAAACACAACCGCAAAAGAGTGGCAGGATGTTATAAACGTCAATGCAAGTGCAGTGTTTTTCACGATGCAGGCATCTGTCAATTATATGCTCAAACATAATATTAAAGGAAATATTTTAAATATTACATCGGTAGCCGGAGAAGAACCGGTTTACGGCGCTTATGGCGGCTCAAAAATTCTCGCAACAGGCTTAACGCGCGGTTGGGGAAAAATGTTTGCTCCCGATGGGATAACAATAAACGGTATTGCCCCGGGGCCTGTTGCGACCGAAATGAACAACTGGCACGAGGGCGATTCAATGAAACATGACAGGATACCTTACGGAAGATTTGCAACAATAGATGAAATTGCAGAGCTTGCTATGTACCTTTTGGATGAAAATGCAAAAATGATATGCGGTGAAACCGTTATACTTGACGGTGCATATTCAATCAGATAATATTTGAAGAAAATGTTCGTTGCATCTCGCACCTTTCGTCGGATTCGCATACATATGTATAGTCTCGCCTGCCGAAAAATGCGACCTGCTTAGAGCATTTCCTTCAAATTTAAATAGGAGGATAATCAAAATGAATAAAAGAATAGAAATTTTAAGCAAAAAAACAATTGCGGGAGAAATGTATGTTACCCCCGTAAAAACCAACTATGACAGATGTGATTTATTTTTATCCCCGGTAAAAATGTCGGGAAAAAGAGTATGCGAATACATAAGAAATCAAGAGCCGCTGATTATGCCTGAATCTTGTTTTACCGGTTTAATAACATTTGACGGCAGTGTGGAGGGTGATATTTTCGGCAGAAGCGGACATAAAAATTTTCAAACTGCATGTGAAAATTTTTACAATAAACCTGTTGATAATCTGCTTACATTCGAGTGGCAACATTCTGTCGGAGATTTTGGGAAAATCATTAATATCGGCATAAACGGCATAAAAGAGAATATAAAAAAATCCGTACAAACACATAGAGACGATGCAAATGCCGTTGAATTTTTGGAAACACAAACCGATATTTGCGACGCTGTTGTTGATTGGGCAAAAAAATGTTCACAAAAAGCCATGACGATTGCAGAATCGGTATCGGATGAAGAGTATAAAAGAAACCTCGAACGATTATCCGCATCGCTTAAAAATGTACCCGAAAATCCCGCAAGTAATTTTTATGAAGCTGTATTGTCATTGTATGTTTGTTACGGCTTACTTCCCGACAGTATCGGATTGATTGACAGATACTTATATCCTTTTTATAAAAAAGACATTGACAGCGGAAATTTAACAAAAGAGGAAGCGTCTGAGTATTTGCAGGAATTATTTTTAATGCTGCAAGCGAGAATACATATTTCCTCCGACAGATTTTACCGAGGCGGTGAATCGCATTTTTGCGTGGGAGGTTATCTCGAAAACGGCGAGGACGGTTTTAATGAATTATCAAAATTAATAGTCGATTCACTTATTGAATTGCCGACGTGGATTCCGCAGATTTCACTTCGATGGACTTCCAAAACACCGCATGAGGTTTTACATTATATGATGGACTGCGAGCGAAAAGATGCTAACAAACGCATTGCATTTGTTAATGATGAGCCGCGCATAAAGGGTTTAATGAAATACACAGGTCTTTCATATAAACAAGCAGTAAACTACACAATGATTGGCTGCAATGAGATTGCGATGCCGGGCGGAATTGTGTTTGGTTTTGATATGATGAATATTGTCAGATGCGTTCAAAATACATTCTTTAACAGAAGTGATGATATTATAAATGCAAAAACATTTGATGATTTTTATGATATATTCCAAGAAGAAATGTTTAAAGATTTATATGAGGCAGACAAAATAGGAAACGGTCTTCAAACAATACGCAGCCGGGATTGTAATTTAGTGAGCAATATGTTGATTGACGGCTGCATAGAAAATGCAAAAAGCGTTACTCAAGGAGGAATTGATAATTACATCGCAGTATTAGCACTTATCGGTATTCCAAACGTAATAGATTCTCTTTCTGTTACAAAACAATTGGTTTTTGATGAAAAACGAATAACGATGAAACAATTGATTGAGGCATTGCAAAATAATTGGATCGGCTTTGAAGAACTGCGAGAATATATCTTAAAAAAGGGAATGTTTTTCGGCAACGACGAACCTTGTTCAAATGATATTGCACACAGGTTCTTTAAGAGTCTTGACGAATGGAATACCGGCGATAATTATTTGAAAAAGCCGTTGTTGTTCGGAAATCTTATCGGCTATAATGAACATAATAAATTTTTCGGTAATAATATGAAAGCTACGCCGGATGGAAGATTTGACGGTGATATGATAAGCTTTGGAATCGGACAATCGGAAGGCAAAGACAGGAATGGGCTTACAGCCCTATTGTCCTCGGTGGCTAAATGCGATCCCTATTCGATATTGACAGGTCCGAGCGTAACAAATGTTCTGCTTGATGAACAATTGGTTAAAAATGATGAAAACTTTGAAAAGCTTGTATATTTGTTTGAATCATATTTTAAAATGGGCGGAACACATTTTCAGCTTACATATGTTTCAAAGGAGGATTTGATTAATGCAAAGAAAACGCCTGATAAATACAAAAATTTGAGAGTGAGAGTTTCAGGATTTTCGTACTATTTCGTATTCCTAAACGAAGGCTTGCAGGATGAAATAATTCAAAGAACAAGTCATACAAAATAAGGAGGTGTCAACAATGAATACGGCTGTCATTTTTGATATTCAGAGAAATTCGTTTGTCGACGGTCCGGGGATACGCACAACCGTGTTTTTCAAAGGCTGCAATCTAAAATGCAAATGGTGTCATAATCCCGAAAGTCAGTCGGCAAAACCGCAGATAATGTTTTATAATGATAAATGTACAGGCTGCGGAAGATGTAAAGGCGTCACAGTTGAGGCTTCGGATTTTATCTGTTTTAATGATGCCAAACAGCTTTGCGGAAAGAAATATACCGTAGACGAACTTTTTGATATAATCATCAAGGACAAAATGTTTTATGAAACCTCCGGAGGCGGTGTCACCTTTTCGGGCGGCGAATGTATGCTGCAAATTGATTTTCTGTGTGAAATCTTAAAAAAATGCAAAGATAATAAAATACATACCGCTGTTGATACGGCAGGATTTATTCCGTGGGAAAATTTCGAGAAAGCAATTCCTTACACCGACTTGTTTTTGTATGACATCAAAGCATTTAACAACGATGTGCATAAAGAATTTGTCGGCGTATCAAATG
>JAHAZB010000142.1 GCA_018384175.1 Eubacteriales bacterium | reverse complement strand
ATATTTACTATTGTGCAAAATGATTTTAATATAAACCAAATACAAATCAAAGCTTATCTTGTATAATTATACTAACAAAATAAATCTAAAGGAGAGATTATTATGTCAAGAATTTGTATTCCCGATTATGAGTACAAGGAGAGAATTGCAAGGGCAGCAAAATTAGTTGCCGCTAAAGGTCTTGATGTTATGGTTGTATGCTCAACCGAGTCAGACTATGCAAATGCCAGATACTTTAGCGGTTTCTGGCCGTTATTTGAAAGAGCAGGTGTTGCTATCGCTGCTAACGGTGATGCTGCTTTAATGGTAGGTCCTGAGTGCATCATTTTCGCAAAAGACGTTGCTAAGATGGACAAAATTTTCTGTCTAAGAGAATTCAGGGAGTCTGCTGACCCATCGTATCCTGAGCTTCAGGCAAACACCTTCCAGGATGTATTCAAAGCAATCGGTGTAACAGGCGAAAATATCAAAATCGGTTTAGGCAGCTACGTTGAATGCACACTTCCCATCTTCGAGGGCTTGAAGGACAGCTTCCCCAAAGCTGAGATTGTAAAGTGTAACGATATTATGGTAGAGCTTCGTAAAATCAAGAGTGTTAACGAGCTTGCTTGTATTCAGGAAGGCTTCAGAATTGTTGACAAAGCAACAGACGAAGTTATCAGAAACTTAAAACCTGGCGTTACAGAGCTTCAGATGGTTGGTATCGCTCAGAGAGTAATATACGAGGAGGGCGCAGAATATGAAGGTCTTCCTATGTATGTATTCAGTGAAAAGTCTACAAGCCACGCCATCAGCCGTTCCGGTTACCGCACAATCAACAAGGGAGATATAGTACAGCTTAACCTCTCTGCTAAGGTTGACGGTTACTCACCTGCTGTTGGTTTACCTGTTGTTATGGGTAAGCTCGAAGGCGAAAGAAGACGTGTTGTTGACTTCTGTCTGCAGGCACATAACTGGACCGTTGATAACCTCAAAGCCGGCGTTATGGCAAGTGATATAGCAAAGCAGTTCTATCAGATGTATGTTGATAACGGGTTTAAGGACAACTTCGTGTATGGTCCGTGCCATGGTACAGGTATGATTGAGGTTGAAGCACCCTGGATGGAAACAATCTCAGATTATCTCCTTGAGCCAAATATGACTTTCCAGGTTGATACATTTATTTCCGGCGACGGTTTTGGTGTTCGTTGGGAAAAAGGTGTTGCTATAACCGAAAACGGATGCAAATCAATGACCGATTACCTCAAGAAGGGAATCATCGAACTTGATTTCTGATATAAGGAGTGATATAAATGTCAGTTGGTAAAAAAGTATGGATTATCCCAGATTGCGAACTTCCCCACGAAGGAGAAGGTGTTCTTAAAGGGCACGAATCAGTAATTATTGTTAATGATTCTGATGTTGATGCCGAAATTGATGTAAAGATTTACTTTACAGACAAAGACTCTTACAAGGATATTAAATGGCATGTTGGAGCAGACCGCGTAAAATGCTTCAGAATGAACAATCCTGATGACATGTGCGGTTTTAACGTTCCGTATGAAACTCAGTATGCTATGAAGGTTTCAAGCAACACCCCAATTGTATTGCAATATGGCAGACTTGACAACCGTCAGGTAAACCTTGCTTATTACACTACACTAGGTTATGGTGAATAAGGAGGGGTTCTTATGGAATACAATATGAGCTTTCCCAAAGAGCTTAACCACGTTAAAGAAAACAGAGTACCATTTGTAATCTGTGGCGGTACGGTTGAATATCACGGCCCGCATTGCTCTTACGGATGTGATACTCTTGTTGCAGAAGGGCTTATAAAAAAGCTGGCGGAAAAGAAAGAGATAATGATTGCTCCGACAATCTATTACAGTCCATCAAGCTATGCAGTTGCAGACGAAACAAGCGGCACTGTGCATATTGAGGAGGATGTATTTGAAGCGTACCTATTTGGCATTTTCTCAAATATACTTGATGCAGGACTACGTAATATTTACGTTGTAATCCATCATCAGTTTGAGCAGGAAAATCTTATGCCGATGACTCTTTCATATATGAAAGCCGCAAAACGTGCTACTATGAGATATCTTGAACGAACTCAAGGCAGAGGCTGGTGGGGCAGTGAAAATTACGCCTCATATTACGAAAACCTCGGCGGCGGAGACGACCCGTTTAGCTGGATTAAGGTTATTCCTACAATGAGCACAGAGGTACAAAACGCAACCGGCTATGACCATGCAGGTAAGTATGAGTGTTCTATACTTATGTCTCTCTATCCCGAAGCAGTTAAGCTAGAGCGCATTGATGATATCAAACACTGGTTCACAGAAAGCGCAAAAGAAGCTTCAAAAGAGTTAGGAGACAAGATGGTTGAAGAATCTCTTAAATACCTTGAAAAGAAAATTGTATGATGCAAAAAGAGTGGTTCAATGAACCACTCTTTTCCTATTCTTTTATCAATCTGAATCTGGGGATGATAGCACCATTTATCTCTACTTCCTCATTCCACATAGATGCCGGTCTTACCCAAAGCTCCCCATCACCATACAGTGCTTTATACACAACCATTTTCTCTAACGTTTCCGAATGATTTGCTACGCCGACAAGCTGATACTGCTTACCTTTGTAGTGCTCATAAACGCCGTTTATAACAAATTCTGACATAACACTCTTTCCTTATTCAAAATCTGCAGGTCTTTCATCCTTTTTACCGAAGTGATATAGTATTGCTTCAGTAATACGTCTTGAAGCATCACCGTCGCCGTAAGGATTGGCAGCATGAGCCATCTTCTTATAGGCATTTTCGTCATCAAGAAGCTCTTTTGCCATAGAAATGATTACATCTTTGTCTGTTCCAGCAAGTTTAACTGTTCCAGCTACAACAGCTTCGGGACGTTCTGTTTCCTTTCTCATTACAAGAACAGGCTTTGCAAGTGCGGGTGCCTCTTCCTGAATTCCACCAGAATCTGTCATAACCATATAGCTTCTGTCGATTGCATTGTGAAGCTCTGTTACATCAATCGGGTCTATAAGGTGAACTCTTTCCATATCGCCAAGTATACCAAATACAGTTTCTCTTACAGCAGGATTCAAGTGAACAGGATATACCACCTCAACATCATTGTATGTCTCAACAACCGTTTTGATAGCATTGCATATATTTTCAAGCGGTTTACCCAAATTCTCTCTGCGGTGAGCAGTTACAATAATCACACGCTTAGAGTCAAAATCAATTTTCTTAAGAGTTTCGTCCTCAAACACATAGTCATCACGAACGGTAGTTTTAAGTGCGTCAATTACTGTATTTCCTGTAATGAATATATTGTCCTCAGAAATATTTTCTATCAACAGATTTTTCTTATTCTGAATAGTCGGCGAAAAATGCAGTGCAGCAATTCTTCCAGTGAGCTGTCTGTTCATTTCCTCAGGAAACGGCGAGTAAATGTCATATGTACGAAGACCTGCTTCAACATGACCTACCGCAACCTGATTATAAAAGCCTGCAAGTGCAGCAACAAAGGATGTTGATGTATCACCGTGAACCAAAATAATATCAGGCTTAGCTTCCTTTATAACATTATCAAGGCCTTCCAAAACTCTTGCAGTAATACCAACAAGCGTCTGACGTGATTTCATTATATCGAGGTCATAATCAGGTGTTATGCCAAATATTTCAAGCACCTGATCAAGCATTTCTCTGTGTTGTGCTGTTACACATACAACAGATTCTATTTCGTCATACTTCTCAAGTTCCAGCACAAGTGGAGCCATTTTTATTGCCTCTGGTCTTGTACCAAACACGGACATAACTTTTACCTTATTCATCATCTTCCTCCTCTGTTACCATCTCATATCTATCACTCTTGTTATTGTAATTCTTTCCCATTGTTGTTTCGAGAACAATGAAAATCAACACAGCGCAAAGTACTCCAAGAGCCATAAGTGTGCCCTTTTCAGCAAGTAATACAGCCGTAATACCAAGAACTCCGCTGATTGCATAAAGGATAAACACAGATTGCTTAGTAGAAAAACCCATATCTATCAGTCTGTGGTGCAAATGACCTCTGTCTGCTGTCATAGGATTCTGACCTTTCAGTATTCTTCTTATCATTGCAAACATGGCATCAAACAGTGGTAGTCCGAGTATTAGAAGCGGAACAGCAAACGAAATAACTGCAAAGCTCTTAAATGCTCCCTGTATAGACAATGACGCAAGCATAAATCCAAGGAATGTTGAGCCTGTATCACCCATAAATATTCTTGCAGGGTTAAAGTTGAATGGTAAAAATCCAAAGCAAGCACCCATCAACGCTGTGCCCATTACAGCAACCGAATACTCTCCTTCACGTGTGGCAATGAACACAAGACTAACCGACATTATTGCAGAAACACCCGCTGCAAGACCGTCAAGTCCGTCTATAAAATTCACGGCATTTGTTATAAATACCATCCAAAGTACAGTTACTATTCCAGACACCCACCACGGAAATACCAAATATGGATTATCTGAGAATACATTAGGGTTTGTAATTACCTCTATTTTGAAATCTCCGCCATATACCACAACCAAAGCCGCAATTATCTGTACAACGAACTTAAGCTTAGCATCAAGGTTTTTACAGTCATCAATTACACCCATTATAGCTATTATTCCTGCGCCTATCATAGTTGCCGCCAACCCTCTCGTTGGTGGACCAAAGCACAAAATTGACGCCATAAAGCCAAATATGATAGCTAAACCACCACAACGCGGAATAGGACGTTTGTGCATTCTTCTTCCATCTTTTGGAACATCTATTGCACCAATAATATACGCTACACGTTTTGCCAATGGTGTTGTTGCAAAGCTTAGTAGAAACGATATCAGAAATGCAAATGCAAGACACCAGTAATCTTTTGTAGTCATACCGAATTCTGCCTTTCGTAATTATAATCAGACAACAAATCCAACCTTTTTATATACCTTCTTTAGTGTGCGTTCAGCAATTCTTGTTGCCTTCATTGCTCCGTCTTCATAGATATCTGTAAGGTACTTTTTATCCTGTGAAATTTTATCAAACTCAGCTCGTATAGGTCTGATACATTCAACAACAGCTTCAGCAACATCAGCTTTGAAATCACCATATCCTTTGCCGCTATATTCACTTACAATAGACTCTATGCTCTTGCCTGTTACTGCAGACAAAATTGTAATCAGATTATTGATACCTGCTTTTGTTTCATCGCCTTCACGATATTCAATTATTCCCTCAGAGTCTGTTACTGCACTCTTTATCTTCTTAGCAATTACATTAAGGTCATCAAGCATAGAAATATATGCTTTGGGATTTTCGTCCGACTTTGACATCTTCTTTGTCGGCTCCTGAAGGCTCATAACCTTTGCACCTGCCTTGGGCATAAAGCCTTCCGGAATCTTAAATACATCGCCGTATATGCCGTTAAAACGTTCTGCAATATCTCGACAAATTTCAATATGCTGCATCTGGTCTTTTCCAACAGGAACAAGGTCCGTCTGGTATAAAAGAATATCGGACGCCATAAGTACAGGATATGTAAACAGTCCTGCGTTGATGTTATCCGCGTGATTCTTTGACTTATCCTTAAACTGTGTCATTCTCTGCAGTTCGCCCATATATGTGTAACAGTTAAGAACCCAAGAAAGCTCTGCATGGCAGTGATTATGCGACTGGACAAACAGAATATTCTGTTCAGGGTCGATACCGCATGCTATATAAAGTGCCAAAAGGTCAAGGGTTTTCTTCTTAAGCTCCTGCGGATTCTGACGAACTGTTATTGAATGTAAATCCATCATTGCATAAATACAGTTATATTCTTCCTGAAGGTCAACCCAGTTTTTAATAGCACCCAAATAGTTACCAAGTGTTACATTTCCCGATGGTTGTACACCGGAAAAGATAATTTTCTTATTCTCCATTTTTCATTTCCTTTCAGTATTAAAGCATCTCCGAAAGTACCTCACCCAAACGCTTTACACCCTCTTCAATCTTTTCAAGTGTTGCAGATGAGTAGTTGAGTCTGAACATATTTGAAGGTGCATTCATATCCACAGCAAAATTGGAGCCAGGAACAATGGCAACCTTCTTTTCAAGACATCTGTCAACTATCGGAGTAATATCGGTTATAGTAGGGCATTCGCACCAAAGGAAGATACCGCCCTCAGGCACAACCCACTTAACCTTTCCTTCAGGGAAATATTTTTTCATACTTTCAACCATACACTCACATTTTCTGCCATAGAGTTCACAGTTTTTAGCTATATAATCATCAATATTATACTTCTTCATAAACTCAACACACATAAGCTGTGTAAGCATCGGTGTATGAACATCATTAACCTGCTTCAGTACCTCAATTTTTTCTGCAAGTGCTTTCGGTGCTACAAGGTAACCGAGACGCATACCGGGCGAGAGAATTTTTGAGAATGAGCCTGCATAGATAACTCTGCCCTCTTTATCAAGAGACTTAAGTGTAGGAAGCTCTTCGCCAGAAAATCTTAAATCGCCATAAGGATTATCCTCAAGAATGAGTACATCATATTTAGATGCAAGCTCAACCATACGTTCTCTCTTAGTCAATGACATTGTAGTTCCGGTCGGATTCTGGAATGTAGGAATTGTATAGATTATCTTGATTGAGGAATCATTCTTAAGAACTTCTTCCAAGCCCTCCATACTCATACCGTCATCTTCAACAGTAACACCAACAAGCTGCGCTTCATATGTACGGAAGGCATTAAGGCTTCCGATAAAGCTCGGACTTTCAACAACAATCTTGTCGCCCTTATTGAGTATTGCTTTTGCAGTAAGGTCGATGCCCTGATTTGCACCTGTCATTATCAGAATAGCATCGTCATCTGTAACTGAATTCACCTTTTCCGCACGTTTTTTTGCACATTCACGCATTGCAGGATATCCGTCAGTCGTACCATACTGAAGTGCTAAAGTTGGGCTTGTCATAAGAATTTTTCCTGCTATTTTCGAAAGCTCTTCACCAGGAAATAACTCCGCAGCAGGATTTCCGCCTGCAAGTGAAATTATCTCCGGATCAGCCATTCTCTTGAACATTTCTCTTATTGCAGAGCCTTTCATCGTTTTGACTCTGTCAGACATAAACTTAGTATATTCCATTTGTAATCCCTCTTAAATTATTTGTTTATCTTTGTCCAGCTATCCTTAAGTGCAACAATTCTGTTAAGAATAATGTTGTCCTTAGTTGAATCCTTATCAGCACAGAAGTATCCCATTCTTAAGAACTGATACGGTTCTCCGCTGCTTATATCTGCAAGATTCTTCTCAAGCTTACAGCCTGAAAGCACTTCCACAGATTCGGGGTTTATGTTGTCTATAAAGCTTCCCCTGCTCTCATCAGACGGATTTTCAACATTAAACAGTCTGTCATAAAGGTTTATAGTAGCATCTACTGCCGCATCCTGTGATACCCAGTGAATTGTTCCCTTTACCTTTCTTCCGTCAGGAGAATCTCCACCTCTTGTTTCAGGGTCATATGTGCAGTGTACTGCAATGACATTTCCATTTTCGTCCTTATCGCAGGAGGTTGCTGTTACATAATAAGCACTCTTAAGTCTTACTTCTCTACCCGGAGAAAGTCTGAAATACTTCTTTGGCGGTTCTTCCATAAAGTCATCAGCTTCAATATAAAGCTTCTTTGAGAAGGTTACAGTTCTTGTACCAGCCTCAGGATTTTCAGGGTTAACTTCAACCTCAATCTCCTCAGTTTGACCTTCCGGATAATTGTCAACAATAAGCTCGATAGGTCTTAAAACAGCCATAGCTCTTGGTGCTGTTTTGTTAAGCTCTTCTCTTACGCAATGCTCAAGAAGGGAAAAATCTATAACGCTGTTAGCCTTTGCCACACCTATTCTGTCGCAAAAATCACGGATTGCAGCAGCAGGATAGCCCCTTCTTCTCATACCGCAAAGTGTTCCCATTCTCGGGTCATCCCAGCCAGAAACTATGCCGTCATTAACAAGCTTTAAGCACTTTCTCTTACTTGTAAGAGTATAATTAAGATTCATTCTTGCAAACTCAATCTGTCTTGACGGTGTCTCAAAATCAAGTTCACGTAAGAACCAGTCATAAAGAGGTCTGTGGTCTTCAAATTCGAGCGAGCAAAGTGAATGAGTTACACCCTCAACAGTATCTGAAATCGGATGTGCGAAATCATACATCGGATATACACACCACTTATCGCCTGTTCTGTGATGAGTTGCATGAAGAATTCTGTATATAATCGGGTCTCTCATATTGAGGTTAGGTGATGCCATATCAATTTTTGCTCTTAAAACCTTCTCACCTGTTTCAAACTCACCATCTGTCATTCTCTTAAATAAATCGAGATTTTCTTCAATGGTTCTGTTTCTGTACGGACTCTCCTTACCAGGCTCGGTAAGTGTTCCTCTATACTCTCTTATCTCGTCTGCAGTAAGGTCGTCAACATATGCAAGACCTTTATTGATAAGCTTTATTGCACAGTCATAAATAGCATCAAAATAATCGGAAGCATAGAATACCTTATTCCACTTATATCCAAGCCACTCGATGTCCTCCATAATTGCATCAACATACTCTACATCTTCTTTAGTAGGGTTTGTGTCATCAAAACGAAGATTGCATGTACCATTATACTTTTTCGCATTACCAAAATCTATGCTGATAGCCTTTGCATGACCAATATGCAAATAACCGTTCGGTTCAGGCGGAAAACGGGTTTGCACCTTAGAATACACACCATCCTCCAAGTCCCTTTCAATAGCTTCTTCAATAAAATTTTTGCTTATATATTCATTACGTTCTGTATCCATTGTTTTCTCCTTATTTAAGAAAGTTGATTGCATTATCAATTCTTGAAATTGTTTCTTCATATCCAAGAACGGTAGAAATCCAGAAAAGGTCAGGTGTGTTGCTTCTGCCGGTAATAGCAATTCTTATCACTGTGCTGACATCACCAACATGTCCCATGAAAGCATCCGGATTCTCTTTGTAAAGCTTCGGATTCTTTGCGTAGCCAAGCTCCTCTGCCATATCACGTACTGCAGGGAACCAATCCTCTGAGGTAAGGTCTTTTGTATATACCTTTTTATAGTTCTCAAGTATCTCTAAAACAGCATCTTTGCTGATATTTACAGAAAATTCATAGCTTGTCGGAGCAGTAAAGTAGTATTCAGTATAATCTCTTACATCTTTCCACTTAGCTATATCCTTTCTCGGCTTAGCATTTCCTCTTTCTACACCAAGGACTTTAAGAGCATATTCCTTATCCTGAAGTCTTGCAAACAATACATCATCATTTGCCTTTGACCAATCGTACAACAAGTCATATACTTCATCTGCACTTAGAGTAGCAATATATCCCTTGCTGATATCGTTAAGCTTTACCAAATCGAACAGCGCTCCACCCTTACTCATCTTTGAGAAAGAGAACGGGAACTTTTCAGGGCTTACATCTTTGTTTGCTCTGCGCCATTCTTCATAGTTAGAGTTAGCAAGTGTTAACAGGTACTCCCATACTGAGCCTGCAGGATATCCTTCTTCCTCATAAAAGCTTACTGCAGCTTCGGGGTCCTTACGTTTTGAAAGCTTACGTTTTCCTCCGTTTTCTTCCTTCATAATCGGAGAAATATGCGCAAATTTAGGCAGCTTAAAGCCACAAACATTAAACAGCTGCAAATGTATTGGTACAGAAGAAACCCACTCATCTCCACGAACAACATGAGTTGTTCTCATTAAATGGTCATCAACTACGTGTGCAAAATGATATGTCGGAATACCGTCCTTTTTAAGAAGAACAACATCTATAATATTCTCCGGCATTTCTATCTCGCCACGGATTACATCCTTAAATTTTACTCTCTTATCTTCCTGACCGGGTGAGCGAAGTCTTACAACATACTGTTCACCTGCGTCAATACGTTTTTTTGCTTCTTCAACTGTAATATCGCGGAACTTGGCATATTTTCCCCAAACACCGGGAAGCTCTTTCTTTTCTTCTTGTAGTTCTCTGATTTGAGAAAGCTCCTCCTCACTCATAAAGCAAGGATACGCCATTCCTTTCTTAACCAATTCTTTTACAAAGCACCGGTATATATCACGTCGTGCACTTTGTGTATATGGGCCGTATTCACCCTTCTCCACTGTTTCTGATAACATTCCCTCATCAATCTCAATACCGAAATCGTTTAGTCCCTTTACAATAAGACTTACTCCGTTTTCGATTTCTCTCTTTTTGTCTGTGTCTTCTATTCTTAAGAAAAAGACACCGCCAGTAGTCTTAGCAGCAGTTCTGCCAACAAAGGATGCAAACAAGCCACCAAAATGAAGAAAACCGGTAGGACTCGGTGCAAATCTTGTTACAACCGCTCCCTCTTTTAAGTTTCTTGCAGGATAAAGTTCTTCATAGTATTCGGGTGTTTTAGTTATTTCAGGGAACAAAAGCTCCGCCATTTTCAAATTTTCCATAGGTAAATCCTTCCTCATAACATTATTATTATATTATAC
>JAHAZB010000141.1 GCA_018384175.1 Eubacteriales bacterium | reverse complement strand
TATTTATATTCCTGACGAGGTGTGATATATGATAAGAAAAGCATTGATTTCAAATATATACGAAGCTGCATCAATACAAAGGTGGAATGACCATATAAGACCGGCTATGGGCTTTTCCGAGCTTGATAAGCAGGCACATAAAATGGTGTATGCGTACACTCTTGCAAAATGCGAGGGTGAGGGAAACTATGACCCACTTTTGCTTATTGAAGGCGGAATATTTGAGTTTTTGCACAGGCTTGTGCTTACAGACATAAAGCCGCCTATATATCACAGCCTTATGAAGCGAAAGGGCGGTCAGATAAACAGCTGGGTATTAGAACAGCTTAAAGGTCAGTGCGAGGGAATCGGCGGTGGCTTTTATGATAAAATGTGCCGTTATTTTAACGAGAAAAGCTATGCAGAAAAAGAAAAGCAGATTCTGCGTGCGGCACACTATTATGCAACCGACTGGGAGTTTAAGGTAATATACCCAATGAACAGCGAAACCTACGCAATTGAGGAAGTCAAATCGGAGGTTGCAAGAGGTCTTTCTGAGTGCAATACATTTGATGGCTTTGATAAATTCAACAAAAATCAAGACCTAAAAAAATTCTTGAACATTGTAGGAAAGCTCCGTTATCAGCAAAGATGGTCAAGAGCGGTCAGAATGCCGCAAACCTTTGTAATGGGGCATATGATGGTAGTTGCTATGCTTAGCTACTTCTGTTCTGCAGAAATCGGTGTATGCAGGAAGCGCATTATAAATAACTTCTTCGGTGCGCTTTTCCACGACATTCCGGAGGTGCTTACAAGAGATATTGTTTCTCCTGTAAAATCATCTGTTGCAGGTCTTGACGACATCATTAAAGAAATCGAAGACGAGCAGATGCACCGTGTAATCTATCCGCTTGTCTCCGAGAATATAAAAAGTGATTTGGATTTTTATACTCAGGACGAGTTTATATCACGTATTGTTGAAAACAAAAAGGTTCAATATGTTACATCTGACGAAATTAACAAGAAATACAACAAGGACGAGTTTAATCCGATAGACGGCGAAATTATACGCGCCTGCGACCATCTTTCTGCTTATCTTGAGGTATATCTTTCTCTTAAGTCAGGAATACAGTCAGAGCAGCTGCAGTCGGGTTACCACAGCCTGTTCCAGAGATATGAAAACAAGATAATTGCAGGCATTGATTTCGGTCAGTTATTTGATTATTTCAGATTATAATTGAAAGAGGGTATTGGAAATCAGAGCGAAAAAGAGCATTGTGCTTGATAACTATGATGCAGTTAAGGAAAAGGCATTAAGATTGCTTGAATTCAGAAGCCATTCAGAATTTGAGCTTAAAGAAAAACTGAATCACTTTGGTGCAAAGAGTGAAGATATAGAAAAGACATTCGAGTTTTTGCACGAATATCATCTTACCGATGATCGTATATATGCATCAAGGCTTGCCAACGACCTTTCACATATAAAGAAGTTCGGCAAGCACAGAATCAAAGCAGAGCTTGCAAGACGTGGAATCGGACGTGATATAATAAGCGATGTGCTTGAGGAAATAGAAACAGACGAGGGCGAACAGCTTCTTCCTCTTATGGAAAAGAAACTCTCCGGCGACTTTGACCGCAAAAACAGAGACAGAGCATTTCGCTATTTTGCAGCGAGAGGATATAGCTTTGACGATATAAAACGTGCTTTTGATGAGATTTCGTCGGAAGCATATGATGATTGAAAGGATATGATGGTATGAAAATAGGATTAGTAAGCCTTGGCTGTCCAAAAAATCTCACCGACAGCGAAACGATGATTGGGCTCCTTAGCGAACACGGGCACGAGCTTGTTGACGATGTTGCGGATGCTGAGATTATAATTGTAAATACCTGCGGATTTATAAACGACGCAAAGCAGGAATCTATAGATACTGTACTTGAAATGGCAGAGTATAAAAAGAAAAACTGCAAAAAGCTTATAATGACAGGTTGTTTGGCAGAAAGATATCACGATGATATTATGACCGAGCTTCCCGAAGTTGATGCAGTTGTGGGAACTGGCGATTATTACAAGATATGCGAAGTAATAGACGATGTAATGAACGGCGAAAAGCCATGTCTTTACGGCAATCAGAATGAGGCAGTTCCTGAAGGACTCGCACGAATTACCGCCACCCCACCTTATACCGCATATATCAAAATTTCCGACGGTTGCGACAATAACTGTACCTATTGTGCTATACCTCAGATAAGAGGCAAATACAGAAGTCGTAAAATCGAAGATATTTTGGCTGAGGCTAATGAACTTGCCGAAAACGGAGTAAAAGAGCTTATACTGATTGCTCAGGATACGACACGTTATGGCAAGGATATTTACGGCAGGTATTCTCTCGACAGACTCCTTAAAGAGCTTTGCAAGATTGATAAGCTGCATTGGATAAGACTGCATTATTTCTACCCCGAAGCTGTTACGGAAGATGTCCTTGATATTATGGCTAAAGAGGACAAGATTTGCAAATACATTGATATGCCTATTCAGCATATTAACGATGATGTTCTAAGACGTATGGCAAGAAGAACGGACAGTCTTGACATAAAGAAAAAGATTGAACAAATCCGCGAAAAGATGCCGGATGCTGTGATAAGAACATCTTTAATCTCCGGATTTCCGGGCGAAGACGAAAAGGCTCACAAGCAGCTTTATGATTTTGTAAAAGAATATAAGCTTGACCGAGTAGGTGTTTTTGCATATTCTCAGGAGGAAGGCACAGTTGCAGCACAGTTCCCCGAACAGCTTGCAGATGAAATCAAAGAAGCACGTGCAGATGAGATAATGCAGCTACAACGAGAGATTTCTCTTGAAAAGAACAAAGCACGTTTAGGAACAGTTCTTGAGGTACTTTGTGAAGGGTATGACGAAGAAAACTATATGTACTACGGCAGAAGCTATGCCGACAGTATAGATATTGACAACAAGGTTTACTTCGCAAGCGAGGACGAGGTAGAGATAGGCAGTTTTGTCAAGGTTGAAATCCTTGACTGCGACGAATATGATTTAACAGGAAAGGAAGTATTGTGATGAATTTAGCGAATAAAATCACACTATTCAGAGTTGTTCTTGTACCGGTATTTATGGTGCTTATGATGATGGAGTCGACCGCAGCGAGAGTAGCTGCACTTGCAGTATTTATAATTGCATCATTATCCGATGCGGCAGACGGATATATTGCAAGAAACTACAACCAGATAACTAACTTTGGTAAATTCGTGGACCCGCTGGCAGACAAAATGCTGACCACCTCTGCTTTTTTAATTCTTCTCCATTACGGCAGAATGTCCGTTTGGGCGCTAATGATAGTTTTAGCAAGAGAATTTATGGTATCAGGTGTACGCCTTGTTGCCGCTGCAGATGGTAAGGTTATCGCAGCAAGTATGTGGGGTAAGTTAAAAACAGTATCGCAGATGGTTGCAATAATCGCAGCTATTATACTTCTTCTCCCCGCATTCCCCGAAGCTGCATCAAAGATTGCTACCGATGTTCTAATTTGGGTTTCAATAGTATTCACACTGATTTCCGGCATTGACTACCTTTGGAAAAACAAGGGTCTGCTTAAGATGTAAGAGGTAACAAGAGTGAGATACATAACAAGCCTTGTAAGACGTGCCGTTGAGGACTACAATATGATAGAAGAAGGCGACAGAGTTGCAGTCGGTATTTCCGGCGGAAAGGACTCTCTTGCCCTGGCTGCCGCTTTGGCAGGACTTGCAAGATATTACCCCAAGAAGTTTACCCCTGTCGGCTTATCACTTGATATGGCAGGCGACGGTGATTTTTCAGAAATAGCCGAGTTTTGCGAAAAGCTGGGAATGGAATACCACGTCAAGCGCACTAACATACGTGAGGTGGTTTTTGACATCAGAAAAGAACCTAATCCTTGCGCCCTTTGCGCCAAGCTAAGACGAGGTGCACTCAATGATTTAGCGCTTGAGTTAGGTTGCAAACGAGTTGCACTCGGACACCACAATGACGATGTTTTGGAAACATTTATGCTAAGTCTTTTGTATGAAGGACGTGTAAATTGTTTTTCACCCGTTACATATTTGGACCGTACCGACTTATATTCGATAAGACCTCTTATTTATGTACGTGAAGGTGATATAAAAGGCGCCGCAAGAAGAAATAACTTCCCAATAAAGCCGAGCGGCTGTCCTGCTGATGGTATTACTAAACGAGAGGATATGAAGTCCATAATATCAAATTTGGAAACCAAGACATTTCCCGGTCTTAAAAAGAGATTGTTTACAGCGATTAAAAACAGTGGTATAAATGGCTGGTCTGAAAAAAAATAATGGATATGTGCCTATTTAGCACATATCCATTTCTTATTATAGTGTCTCTAACTTTTCATATGCAATCATTGCATCGCTTTCGTTTATTCCTTCGGTTATAATAGGTATGTCAAGGTTATATTCCTTTAGCTTCTTAAATATAAGCTTATAATTCAATAAGCCTTCCATTGTTTTTGTTCCCTTGAACTCACCGTTTTCAACCACAAAATCCTTAGCATGAAGTGCACATATCTTGTTGCCCAACAAACTGAACATCTTTTCGATAATTTCATTCTGATTCGTATAGTTGCTAATGTTAATTAAATTAACAGGGTCAAAGATAACCTTAAGATTATCAGAGTTTACATCATCAACTAATCTTCTCATTTTTTCAGGAGTGTTTATAACAAAACAATGCACCCCTTCTATTCCAATATTAACATTCAACTTTTCACCCTCTGCGACCAGTTCTTTTACTGTCCCCAAAAGATACTGGTATGCTTCTTCCGAATCGGTCTCACCCTCTTTATATATACCTGTCTCTGTACCGACAACAATAGGATTGAGAATAGTGGCATATTTTATCTTCTCTTTGAATTTGTCTATATCCATCTGCAATGCTTCTTTATCAGGATTTGACGGGTTTATATAATGCTCACTGAATAAATGCGATTTTCAATCGCATTTGAAAAAATTATGACTAGTGTCAAAATTTTTCGTGTAAAATCGAAGATTTTACACAGTTCGCATTGATAAAGTCTGCAAAAATAA
>JAHAZB010000137.1 GCA_018384175.1 Eubacteriales bacterium | reverse complement strand
ATATGAATTTTTAACAAGGGGTATTTTTTATTATGAAAATTGGTGGTATAATCGCCGAATATAATCCTTTTCATAACGGGCACGCATTCCAGCTTTCACAGGTCAGAGAAGAGTGCGACGCTATTGTTGCCGTAATGAGCGGTAGCGTGGTTCAGCGTGGGTCTTTGGCTGCATTTGACAAGTTTTTGCGTGCAAAGGCTGCAGTTTTAGGCGGAGTGGACTTGGTTATAGAGCTGCCCTGCGTATATAGTCTTGCTCCTGCAGAGTTATTTGCAACAGGAGCAATACGTCTTTTAGATGCATTGAAGGTTGTCGATTCTCTATGGTTCGGAAGTGAATGTGGAGATACCGACTCTCTTTCGCGTGCAGCAGAAATTATGCTTAATGAAACACCTGAAATTTCTGCTAAAATAAAAGAAAATCTCCGTGCCGGCATGGGATATAAGCTTGCTCATATGTCCGCTTATATCGGCTCTATTCCTGCAGAGCTTATAAATCAACCGAATAATATTCTCGGTCTTGAGTATATTAAAGCAATTATTAAAACAAAAAGCAAGATTAAACCTCATGCTCTGCTGAGAAAATTTGCTAATCATCATGACACATCACCGTCAAACGGCTTTGCATCAGGTAATGCCATCAGAGATATTTTTGAAGAAAACAAGGATATATCCGAGTATTTGCCCGAAACAACGCACTATCTGTATGACGATGCAACAATGTTTGACCGCAAGATTTTTGATGCTATTGTTCTTTATATGCTGCGCGTAAAGGGACTTGGGATATTTAATTCTGTATTTGACGCTCCGCCCGAGCTTGTTACACGAATACTTCGCGCAACACCGCAGGCAACCTCTCTTGAGGATATTCTTACCCACGCCTGCACAAAGCAGTTTACTAACGCAAGACTCCGCCGTGCTATAATGTCGGCACTTCTTGACATAGATGGTGCTCTGGTAAATTCCGCACCGCAATATATCAGAGTCCTTGCTTTTAACGACAAGGGCAGAGAGATACTTAAAACCATACAAAAGAAATCAAAGCTGCCAATTATAACAAAAGCAGCTGACTTTAAGGAAAACTCACCTATGTTTGATGCAGAAGTTCGTGCTACCGAGCTTTCATCAGTTTGCAGAGGGGTAAGACGTGGTCTTGATTTTACTACAAGTCCGATTTATGTACGTCCGGAGGACTATGAAATCAAGCCAAAGCCAAAGAACACAGCAAAAGCCAATGCACAAAAACCGAAAAAGAAGAAAAAGAAGAATAATACCAAGGCTAAAAAGAATAAATAAAATCAAATTCGCAAGCAAAAAATCCCAAAGATATTCAATCTTTGGGATTTTTGATGTTTAATAATTAGTTACATTCAGCCACTAACGGACCTGCAAGCTCCTTAAGATAGAAAAGCTTACCGGGGAATGTAGGCATATATGTAGATGTGATATTCATATCAGGACCATAGTGGAGAGTTGTCAAGAAACTCATTCCCTGCCAGCCCATTCCTCTGCCAAGTGCACCATCACAACCGCCGATGATATAATCAGCCTGGAGGAAAAGTCCCGGTCCGATTGTGTTAGCACGGCAAGGTACCAATGTTGTTCTGCTCTTGAAGCTTGTGATAGCATTCTGCTCGATTGTCAAAGGATGCAATTTTGCACCGATTCTGTAGCAAGCACTCTTCCACTCTTCCTCAGATGCATACTCTGCAGCAAACTGTGGCTCCCAGAATGCGATATGGCACATTCTGCCGATACCGAAGATGAGAACAAGCTTTACACCCTCAGCCTTTAATTTCGCAATCTTTTCGGGGTATGTAGGAAGATTTTCCTTTGTAGCAAAGTTTCTCTGCTCGGGCGGGATTGTGTTCTCGCCAAGCTTATCGAAGAATGCTTCCTTCATGCTGTACTCGAATGATGCAGGGTTTGTGTTAGGAAGTGTATTACCCTCGCTGTCTGACCACTCGTCCATATTGAAGGTGTAAACGTGATCGCACTTTACATTCCACGCCTTAAGGAAGTAAACTGCCCATTTATACATACCCATAGGACCAACCGGCAAAATCATAGCAAGCTTTTCGCCATTATCACGTGCGTTCTTGATTGCAAGTGCAATCTCGTGGCCCATGAGTGTGTCAAACTCATAGATGTTATCACACTCTACGGGTGTGAAATCCTTGTGCCAGAAAGCCTCTCTTGTAAGTCCCTTTTCACAGCACTCGTCAATTTTCTTCATGTCCCAGCCCTTCGGATAGAAATCTTCCAAAAGACTGCCTTTAACTGTTGATAAAAAATCCATTTTATCTTTCTCCTTTCATATTTTATGCCTTTTTATCCTCAATGAATTTCATAATTTCATCAAAGCTCTTTATTCCTGTTGTTGCACCCTTTGCCATTACGCAATGTGCGCCTGTTGCATTTGCGAACACCATACACTCCTCAGGTGTCTTGCCCTTTGCATATGCTGCCAAGAACCCTGAGCAGAAGCTATCGCCTGCGCCTGTGGTATCAACAGGGTTTTCTACAAAGAACGGCGGATAAAGTGTACCCTTTGTTTCGCCCTCTTTTCTTAAATAGCTACCCTTTGAGCCAACCTTGATTATAACGTTCTTTGCACCCTTTGACATAAACACGTCTGCAATATCATCAACATCGCCCTTGCCTGCAATAAGAACAGCCTCATCAATGCTTGGCATCAGATAATCTATATACGGCATTGACATATCTAAAAGCTTGCCCCACTGTCCCTTAGCATCCCAGCAGACATCAAGGAAGGTGGTCTTGCCCATTTCCTTACACTTTTTAAGGAATTCCATTGTATCCTCGCCGTCGAAGGTGTCCATCAGAAAGCTTCCTGTTACAAATACCATATCGCACTTTTCAACAGCACTCATATCAATATCTTCGTTGGCAAATACTGCATTTGTACCTGTGCAGTGGAAGAAGGAGCGTTCGCCCGTCTTGTCTATCATAAGAACCGATGCGGAGGTCTGAGCCTTATCGCTCACTTTGAGTCCGCAGGTGTCAACACCGGCTTTGTCAAGTCTTCCTTTCAGGAATTCGCCGAACATATCGTCGCCGACCATTCCCACCATAACCGATTCTACACCAAGCTTACGAAGATTTATCGCAGCGGTCATTGCATTTCCGCCGTTATGCATTGTAATAGAATTCACAGGCTCTAAAACACCCTTTTCGGGGTAATTATGTACCGGCTCCACTATAACATCAGCCACTAAAATTCCAACACAAGCTACTTTTTTCATGGCAGCAACCTCTTGGCAACAACCTTAGGCCATACAAGCTCCTGACAGAATGCCTCGGCATACTGTGTTCCGCACTGAATTCCTCTGAAACGTGAGCAGGTACGTACAAATTCTGCAAAGTCTATATGGTCGTGGTCTCTCATCCACTTGAGCTGGCTCTCGTGGCATTCGAGCATCTGTATTTTAAGCTCAATTTCGTCAGAAATATCAACGTATTCTGTCGGGTTGAAGTTCATACCTGCTAAGTTGTCCATATAGAATATGGGCACAACTGCCGCCTTGCCCGGTGCACCGTAATGCGGTACACTTGCAGCAAAGGATGCATCAAACACAAGCTTTGAAACTGCTAAGTGGTCAGGCATATAGTCTGTCGGTGAGTGAGTGATGATAAAATCAGGCTGTACCTTCTTGATAAGCTCAACCAGTTTATCTCTCTGCTCTATATCACAGCCATTGGGCAAAAGGTCGCCAATATCGAGTGTTACAACCTCAATACCTGCAAGCGCACCTGCCTTTTTAGCCTCTCCTATTCTAATCTCACGAAGCTCTTCGGGAGAAATAATCTCATGTCCCATATTACCGTTTGCAACATGGCATACAGTAACCTTATCGCCACGCTTAACACATTTTGCAAGTGTTCCGCAGCAAGAAATTTCAATGTCATCAGGATGACATCCAACTGCCAATACATTCATTTTTCAAGACCTCCTTGATTTTGTTATTAAGTAAAATAATTATATCACGGCTTGTTAAATATTACAAGCCTTATTTACAAAAAATGTAGGGACGATACCAGTATCGCCCCTTGAAATTTATTACACTTCCTTGGATAAATCTGGGACATCTATCCATTCCCCGCCATTTAAGAAGGACTCCTTACTTAAAATTCCCGGAAGCGTCATATTCATCGCCATATCTATATCAATCGGGAGCTTTCTGCCCTCAGCTAATGCTCTGATAATCTCAACTACCATCACATAATCGGCACGTGAATGACCTGTGTTCGGGATTTTGCGAGTTGCCTCCACCCAGCTCTTAGGCAAAAATTCTCTTTCGTAATACTGAAGTGTTTTCCATTCCTCTGCATATCTCGTCTGGTCGAAGTCCTCATTTGCAAGATGAACCTTTGTGTCCGATGTCGGAGAAACTCTTTCGATAATAACACGTCCCAAATCACCATCAACCTCGTAAGGAAGCTGGTAGGGGCCCTTTGTATCAAGGTCGATACGAACCTCCATAAGTCTGCCCGACTCCGTTTTGCAAAGCATAACATTTGCCTTTTCTCTCTTACCGACTACACCGTTATATTCGGGATGTCTGCCGCTTCCGATGCAGCAAATCTTTACAATTCTCTCGTTATTCAGCCACGAAAGCATCGGTCCTAAATTATGTGTGCAGTAATTTGCAGCCCAAAGGTCATGATCTCTCCAGTTGGTACCGCCCATAAATTGTAGCTCATGGAGATACTGACTCTGTGCATAATGCACCTCGCCCAAAAGTCCTGCTTCAATCATACCTTTTGTAATCATAGCCTCTTTATAGAAAACGCAGTTTTCTGCCATCATATACTGTGCCTTACTCTTCTTAACGGCTCTATATAGCTCACGGCACTCGTCAATTGTAACAGCCGCCGCAACCTCGCAGACTACGTTAATATCACGTTCCAAGGCATAAATCGACTGCGGAACATGACAGGGCATCGGTGTAGCAATAATAACTACGTCGCAAAGACCGCTGTCCACCATCTCCTCATAGTTTGTAAAGCACTTTACGTCTCCGCCGATTTTTTCGGCGTACATTTTCATACCGTCTTCCTTAATGTCGCAAATAGCGGTAATTTCTACTTCATCCTTACACTCAAGCATCGGGTCTACATAAATCTGACCTCTACCTACTACTCCTGCAATTCCTGCTCTTACCTTTTTCATTGTATTTCTCCTTATCTCTTAATACTTTTTTCTATACCGTCAAGTGCAAGTTCAACTGAACGTGCGCCCTCTTTGAGTGATGCAATTTGCGGCATTGACGGATTTTCGAGAAGGTTCACAAAGTATTCAAGCTCGTTATAATAACCGCCAAGGCTTGAAATGTTACCACTTCCTGCCGTTCCTATATCAACCTTGTCAATAGTCGGAGTAAACGGCTCTCCATCTGCAGGGTAAACAATAAACTCGCCTGCACCTGCATCGTGGTAAACGGTAGCCTTTTCAAATCTTACGCAGAAAGCCATTGTAAAGCGGAAGTTTGCAGGATAGTTCCAGCAGCCCTCTGCAGAAAGCACTGCATCATCATAGATATATGTTGTGATAATATGCTCGGTAAGTCCTGCCTTTTCCTCAATGCCGACAGCCTTAACAGCCTTTGGTTCGCCCATAAGATAACGGATATAGTCAATATCGTGAACGTGCAAATCAAGTGCCATACCGCCACTCTTTTCACCATCGTGCAGCCAGCCTTCCCATGCCCATTCAGGTCTTGGCGAAAGTCTTTTGAAGGTGCCGTTTATAACCTTGCCGTATGTACCCTTTTCCTTAACATCCTTAAGCCACACGTACTCGTCCCAGAAACGTATAACCTGACCTACCTGAACAGTCTTTCCTGTTTCCTCCTGAACTTTTACGAGATTTTGTGCCTCCTCCTTTGTTCTGCAAAGGGGCTTTTCCACAAATACGTCAAAGTCCTTTCTCATTGCCATAACTGCGTACTTTTCGTGCAAGTATGTCGGCAGACAGATGTCTACAAAATCGACATCCGCATTCTTTATCAAGCTTTCTGCATCGTTATATATTGTCGCACCAAACATATCTGCAATTTCTTTTGCGTTTTCTGCTCTTAAATCTGCAACAGCCACAACCTGTACCTTATCACCCAATGCCTTGTAGCAATTAGCGTGCATTGTACCCATATAGCCGCAGCCAATCAGTCCTGCCTTTTTCATCTATATCCATTCCTTTCTTTAATAAATTTATCCCTTGGTGTTATATTGTAGGGACCGGTGTCCCCGACGGTCCGTTTCAATTATTTGCACAAATTATTTAACCGAAAATATTTTGTCCATCGCATTCGATGTGTTGTAAAGTATTGTTTCGGGGAACAGCTTATACGGCGGAAGCATTTCTGCCGTTGCCCATCCATCATAGCCAACCTCGGCAAATGCCTTCATAACAGCGATATAATCAACATCACCGCCTAAAATATCTACAAAGCCATCCAGAGAGCCGACTCCTGTTTTATAGTCCTTGAAGTGAACCTTTTTAATTCTTGTTCCGAGAATATTAATCCACTGGTCAGGGAAGCCTGTAAGAAGAATATTTCCAACATCAAAATATGCACCGACATACTTTGATGCGACCTTATCAATCAAATCACGCATCTCAAGCGGTGATAAAAGGAATTTATTCCATACATTCTCGATACAAAGCTCGACACCAAATTTTTCCGCAACTGGCGCAAGCTCACAAAGAGCCTCGTAGCACCTGTCATAAGCTTCATCATAACGAATGTCTGCCGAAACTGCACCAGGAACTACCAGAATACTCTCACAGCCCAAGATTGATGCAACCTCAAGATGCTTTTTAGTAATTTCTATCGCTTCTTTTCTCGCCAAAGCATCATTGTCTATGTAGTTTTTCTCCCAGTACAAAAGGCTCGCAACACTGTAAAGCTCAATTCCTGCCGCCTTTGCCATTGCCTTTACCTTTTCCAAATCCTCTTTTGTAGACTCTAAGCTTACCAAGCCTGTTTTATCCAATGCAAGCTCCACCCCGTCAAATCCTGCATCCTTTGCAAGAGCAAAACACTTTTCTAAGCTTTCCTCCGCAAAAGACCAAATACTTATACCTTTTTTCACAACAAGACCTCCTTGCTTTTTTATTAATTTTATAATATAATATAGTTATAAATTTGATAATACATTTTTTTAATCTAAAAGTACATTTTTGTAAACGAGGTTTTGGGTATGAAATTAAAATATACAAAATTCAGGATTGTAAACCTGATTAACGTCAGCAGGATTGTGAGCATACACTACTACGAATGGGGAAAGAACTTTAATTTTGACGGAGAAAGCCACGATTTCTGGGAGTTGGTTTATGTTGATTCTGGAGAGGTGGATATTACCGCCGACAGTAAGCCTTTGCATCTTAAGCAGGGGGATATTATCTTCCACCGCCCTAATGAGTTTCACTCGATTAAGACCACATCAGGCAGTATTGCCAATGTTTTTGTAATATCCTTTGTATCCAATTCGGAGGCGATGGATTTCTTTAACGAGTATCGGATGTCAGTACCGTCAAAGCTCAGAAAGCACATAACAACACTCATTGACGAGTGTGAGCAGACCTTCTTTTTGATGGATACGTTTGATTCAAAGCTGATTATAAAGGAAAATTCGCCAATCGCAGGGCCGCAGATGGTCAAAAATGCGTTGGAACAGCTTTTGATAATGCTTTTAAGAAGCGAACAGACCTCGTCCAAGCCACATATTTTCCCGACTAAAGAAAGTATGAACAACCACCTTGTTTCCGAGATGCTTACTATAATAGACGAGCATTTATACTCACGCATTACCGTCGAGGAACTATGTAACGCACTTGGGTATTCAAGAGCATATCTATCTAAAATTTTTAAGGAGTCAACCGATTACACGGTCGTAAATTACATAATGAAGAAAAAAATCAAGGAAGCTAAAAAGCTTATCCGCGAGGACAACTACAACTTTACTCAGATTTCTGAAATGCTCGCCTTTGACAATCCTCACTATTTCTCAAGAGCATTCAAAAGGATTGCGAATATGTCGCCGTCCGAGTACAAAAATTCGGTAAAAAATCCATAAAAAAAACGGTTCGTCGAGGACGCCGAACCCTACATCTAAACACAGGTTATATGTAGGGGACGGCCTCCCGGACGTCCCGAAAAACCATTCTGTTACAGTCTTTTATAGTATTATATCTAGCATTTCCATTAGATTGTTAATCTTGTAATCGCACATATCGCCTACACCAGCCTGGTCGATATTTCCGCCTGCGATACCTACACAGCTAAAGCCTGCAAGCTTGATTGAAACAACGCCTGCGGAAGAATCCTCAATACCGATTACCTTGTGCCTGTTCTCAAACGGAATACCAAGACCTACTCTTGCAGTTTCTGCATAGAGCCACGGATGCGGCTTGGGAGCAAGCTCGCCCAAAGTACCTGTCTGTCCTGCACGAAGTGCCTGACCTGCAGTAATAATTGCATCATAGAAATCAACAGGGTCGCCCATATCAAGCTGCTTGAATGCAGAGATAATTTCGGGCATAGCTTTCTCGTAAAGTCCGCTTGTAACAAGACCGATTTTGATGCCTTCCTTTTTAACAGTAGTCAAAAATTCCTTGAGGTTTGGTGCAGGAGTAAATGCATCCTGCTTACCTCTGCCCTTTAATATCTCATCCATCTCGTGATTTACGATTTCAAAGTAGTACTTACGTGCAATCTCTAAGCTGCCTCCCTTTGCATACTTATCAATCATATACTGAAGATGTTCGGAAACAGAATGGCCTGAAATAAACGGCTCGTCCTCCGCCTCTTTCTTAAAATCAGACTTACCTAAAAGTCTTGCTGTTGTCTGCTCAATAACCCACATCCAGAAGCTTTCGCTATGTACAGATGTACCGTCAAGGTCCATCAAAATCGCTTCAGCCTTTGGCTCGAAGTGAGTTTCGTACATCGGATAGATGGCAGGATAACCCATACCGCTCTTTACATAGCAGAGCTTTTTATCGTCAAATTCTACTATATCAATCTTTTTGTCGTCGGGAGTCAAAATCTTTTTAACTCCGTCCTTGCCTACTTCAAAAAAGTCGCTCTTTTTAATTTCGTTCATTATTATTTCTCCACTTCCACTGTAATAATCTTATATGGTGCAACTTCTATCTTGTCAAAGAGAATGTTGCCTACCTCTTCCTCATTAAGAGTTACAAGCTTTGCATTCTTGAAGGTGGTTTTGATATCACCCTTAACCGTCTTATTAGTCGGGTTAAAGATACGAATAATGTACTTATCGCTGTCCTCCGCCTTCTTCATAGCAGTTAAAACAAGCTCTTCAGGGATTTCGAGCATTGATACTGTATCTGCCTTTGTACCTCTGCCCTTTGAAGTCTGAACAGTCTTAACGGGTGCAGAAATTCTCTCTGCAATCATACCTGTTTCATTCTTTGCAAACGGGTAGAGTGTATAGTTAAACACAAGCTTTCCAAGGCTCTGTCCGCCATCCTCGTGCGGGAACACGCCTGCACTTCTAAATTCTGTACAGATAATATTTCTCACACCACGGAAAAGTGAAATTGCAAGTCTTCCGTCCTCTGTTGCCTCATACTCGCAGGTAGAATTATCAATAAAGGAGAAACCGCCCTTTTTGTCCTCAAGAGTTGTGAAGTAGCCCTTTGGAAGTGTCTGCATTTCGGGGTAATACTCGCCCTCAGGCACCTTTGTGCTTCTTTCGTCAACATAGAAATGTCCTGCACTCTTTGCGATATCGGTCTTAACACCTGTATCAAAGATTGCCTTCATTCTGTGGTCTTTTGCAGTATTGTTGATAGTTGTTTCAACATCAACAGACTTAGCACCCTTTTTGAGAGTGTACTTTGTGATGATTTCGATTTCTGTCATTTCATCACTTCTTCTGCTCTCGCCTTTGACCATATTCTCGTTTACGATTGCGTAAGCAGGTACTGTCATTTTAATCTTTGCGCAAATTGTGGCAGAAAGTGTAGTATTTTCCTCGCACCAGATATCCGCATTTGCGCCGAGTGTTGTATATGTCTTATTATGATAGGGCGGATAGTAAATCCAGTAATCGCCCTGATCGCCTGTTTCCTCAAAGTAGTTGAGGTTTTCAAATACTCTGCCTGTTGTCTTTTCAGTCAAAGTGATTGTACCGTTTGCATTTACCTCGGCCTTAACAAACTCGTTCTCCATTGTATTTGGTGTCTTGGAGATTTCTGAGCCTGTAAACTTTCTCATATCGTGCCAGAATACCATCTTGCGATTGAGGTTTGCAGTCTTAACAGCAGAAATTGTCTTATAGCCCATAGCAGGAATATCGTCAACCTTAACAAGCACTTCGTAGCGGTCTACCGCATAGGGAAGCGGTCTTGTGTGCAGATTTGAAACAGGTGTTGTAACCTCTTTTCTTGATATAATCTGCTTTTCAAGCTTCTTATCGCCGTCCATAATATCAAAATCCCATACGTTAAGTGTCTGCGGGAAGTCGATATATAATTTAACAACCTCACTTCTCTTATAAGGAAGTGTATTGAATACCGTAAGAAGTATTGCATCGTCTGCATACTTTGAGTAGTCGATGCTCTTAACAATGTTCTTGCAGGCGGTATTTGCCACGCACTCTGCAAGCTCCAAAGACTGTGAAAGTCTGTAAATGGTATCGTCAACCGTCTTGTCCTGAGTAACGCCGTTGATTGAATCGTGCGGATGCGAAAGCAGGAGATAATCTACTGCCTTATCAACAAACGTTGTGTTGTATTTATCCTCCATACAGCTAAGAGGCTCTGCAATCTTGAACAAAGTGTTCTCTGTCAATTTATTGAGGATTTTAATTTTCGGTCTGGTTGAAAGTGCGTTTGCACTGCACTTATATGCAGGGCCGTCGCGAAGCTCGCCCTTGATGGTCTTTAATGCCTTTTCGTCAACTGTCGCCTTGAAATCCTTAACATACTCTTCAAGAGTTGACAACTGCAAATCAAGGTCAGGGAACATCTCCCTTGCCTTTTTGACAATCTCAACAAGCTGCGGCTGTGCAGTTGATGAGTCGGAACCGTTCATAAGAATTCGCATATCAGGAGTTGTGGTATCCTTCATAGACTCCCACGCAAGCTCGATTGCCGCTTTAAGACGTGAGTCGTGGATTTCGCCGTTGTCGTCGATTACGAAATAATCCTCCCAGAACCCCTTACCGTCAGCCTCGTGATAAACCTGACCGTCCTTGCCGAGCTTCATAAAGTATTCGTCAGAGTTATAGTCCTTATCGGTGGTGATTGCAAGAAATGCGTTCATAAAGAAGTTTGCTCTTGCGTGTTCTCCGAGTCTTGTTGCGAAAACCTTAGTTCCGTCGGGAGCTTCCCACAAAAATTCGCAGTTGGGGCATCTGTCCTTGGAAACGTTCTTCGCAACAACTACAAAGTCGAGTCCGAAGCCCTTATAAATCTGTGGGAACTGCGCTGTCTGTCCCCAACCGAAGCTCTCGTGTGCAACGTCCAAACGTCTGCCTAGCTTTTTGGCTACTCTGTCGCCCTTTAAGAGATTTCTTACCAAGCTTTCGCCGCAAACAGGATACAAATCAGGAAGTGTGTACCATGGTCCGACATCTATTTTGCCTGATTTTATATAGCCTTCTACCTTTTCTCTGTTTTCGGGACGCATTTCCAAGTAATCCTCAACCATTACAGTCTGTCCATCCATCAAAAAACATGAATATTCAGGCTGTGTGTCGAGTATCTCCAGAAGCTCGTCCATCATATCTACAAGATACTGTCTGTTCTCCCAAACGGGATATCTCCATTCTCTGTCCCAATGGGTATGGGTTACAACGTGTGCTTTTTTCATATAGTTCTCCTTTATAATACTGTCGTTTCTCCGGGATGCAGTCCCCTACATTATTCCCAGCAGGATATGTACTCAGGATTTTTGAGTCTCATCAAAGCCTCCATATAGTAATAGTCGCCCCAAATGTTACACTCGTCAACGCCGTTGTCATGATTCATCGAATAAACAGCGGCTTTCAAAATACCGTTTGAATGTTCAGGAGTGTGATAATTAGCAAGCGCACTCATCATAGCTTCTGCCTTTTCGGTAAACTCAGCAGGGATATCCGTAAGTCTTGCCATCTCCAGGATACCGCATATTGCAATCGGAGCTGCAGATGTGTCCTTTTGTGTTTTGGTATCTGTAAAAATCATATCCCATGCAGGAACATCATCCTCGGGAAGATGGTCAAGGAACACCTTAGTAACCTGAAGGAACTTTTCTATATATTCCTTCTTACCTGTGTGCTTATATGCAAGCGCAAAGCCGTAAACACCCCAAGCCTGACCTCTTGCCCAGATTGAGTCGTTGGAGTAGCCCTGATGTGTTACACCGCTCAAAGGCTCGCCTGTTTCGTTATCAAAATAGAAGGTATGATATGTTGTACCGTCATCACGGATAATAACCTTTGCAGTTGTTGCGATATGTGCTTCTGCAATCTTCTTGTACTTATCGTCGCCTGTTTCCCTTGATGCCCAGAAAAGAAGCGGAACGTTCATCATACAGTCGATTATAAGGCGGTAGTTATCCTTTGCACCAAGCTCGCCCCACGCCTGAATAAACTGTCCAACCTCCTGAAATCTTGAAGCAAGGTAATCAGCCGCCATAATTGCCGCTTTTTTAGCAGTTTCATCACCTGTCAGGCGATATGCATATACACAAGACGGTGCATACAAAAATCCCATATCGTGATGCTCTATTCCGACTTTATTCACTACACGGTTATAAAAATCACCCACCTGCCACATAGCAGCATTCTTATATTTTTCATCACCTGTAAACTCATATGCAATCCAGAGCATACCTGTCCAGAAGCCCTGAGTCCAGTCCGCATTATTATTATCATGGACACCGTATACAAGGTTTTTACTTGCAGAATGCGGATATAGCTTCTCGGCATCCTTTAAGCAAACACCTACCTTTTCAATACAAAAATCAATAGCCTTTTGCAAATTAACATTTTTCATTTTAAGCGCTCCTTTATGAATGTGTTTTCTCATTCATTATAACCAAATTATATTCATAATTCAAGCAGTTGGCAAAACGTTAGCTTTAATTTAACACAAAAATCAAAAATTGCGCATTTTGCTCTATTACACAACCATTCCCTGCCTATTTCACGGTCAAAGAACATTGTTTCGCAAGGTCTTTGCGCCCACACATACGGTGTGTTATCTCCTACCCAAAGCATACGGTCAATAGTATGACAATGGCACAGCGGTCTTTTCCAGACATGATTTAGTTCCCTTGTATCAACATCACATTCAAACGCACCTGTCTTATAATCAACAAAGCAAACCTGTCCATCCTCAGAGAATAAATCGTGGCAATATTGCACTCCGAGCTGTAAAAAGTGGTGAGATGCGATGCTTATTTTTTCGTTTTAGTCCTCGTTCAAATCAGGTATATCTATCCACTCTCCGCCTCTTTCGAGCGAAACCTTACTTAAGATGCCGGGGAGCGTCATATTCATTGCCATATCAATGTCAACAGGAAGCTTTTTGCCGTCTCTCAAAGCCTTCAGGATATCCCATACCATTACATAGTCCGCTCTTGCGTGGCCTGTGTTTGGTATCTTTTCGCAAACCTCGTTCCAGCTTTCTGAGAGGAACTGCTTTTCAAAATACTGCAATGACTTCCATTCCTCAGAATAGTGTGTCTGGTCAAAGTCATTTGATGTGAGGTGTATGTAGCTTTCCTCAACAGGCGATGTTGCACGGATAATTGCTCTGCCGTTTGAACCACTTACTTCAAATGGAAGCATATACGGTGTCGGGGTATCAAAGTCAAGACGTACCTGCAAAAGTCTGCCGCTCTCTGTCTTACAGAGAAGAACGTTTGCCTTTTCTCTCTTAATCTCACCGTCTGCATCCTTAAACTTCTGATGTCTTCCGCTTCCAATACAGCAGATTTTGGCAATCCTTTCATTATCAAACCACTGGAGCATGGGTCCTAAGTTATGTGTACAATAGTTCGCACCCCATAAAGACTTAGAACGCCATTCGTCCTTACTCGGAAGACCTAAACAATGCAGATACTGTCCTTCGGCATAATGCACCTCACCCAAAATTCCTGCCTTGATAATTCCGTCAAGAACAATGAACATCTTATAGAAGTTGCAGTTTTCTGCCATCATATACTGTGCCTTACTCTTTTTAACTGCCTTATAAAGAGTTTTGCACTCCTCGACAGTTTCAGCCGCCGGAACCTCACAGACAACATTTATGTCTCTTTCAAGAGCATAAACCGACTGAGGAACATGGAAGGGAATCGGTGTTGCAACAACAACCAAATCAAGAAGTCCGCTGTCTATCATTTCTTCATAATTAGTAAAGCACTTAACATTTCCGCCGATTTTTTCGGCATACTCCTTAAGTCCTTCCTCATTCAAATCGCAAATTGCTGTAATCTCTGCAAAATCGCACGCAAGCATCGGGTCAACATAAATCTGACCTCTGCCTACAACTCCTGCTATACCGCATCTTATCTTTTTCATAATCATTTCTCCTTTTTATTTGTAAAATTATTCACCTACAACCTTGCCCTTTTCACGGCAAAGCTCAACTAACGGCTTAACAGGTGTAATCGCAACGTCTGCACTACCGCCGACAAGTGTGGTTGTTGAAATAATATATTCATCATCCATTGTGAATGACGGGTGAGGGTCTAAGTGATACACACCGCCACGTTCTACCTTCGGGTTTGGGTTAGCGGAAATAATCTCAATTTCCTTATTGGTTGCTCTGTCATAGAAAAGTGTCTGACATGGTCTTTCCTTCCACGCATACGGTGTCTGGTCTGCACACCAGAACATTCTGTCCCTTGTTGTATGTGCGTGGCAGGTAGGTCTTTTCCAGACGTGCGTTATTTCTCTTGTTTCAATATCGCATTCAAACGCACCTTTATTGTAGTCAATCCAGCAGAGTGTACCGTCCTTTGCCCAGAAATCATGGCAGATTTCCGAGCCATCACGGCCGTACCACGCATTAGGAATTACAGGCTCAAAGCGTGTGCCGTGAATATCCATAAGCCACATACGGTTGTCGAGGCAAAAATACTCGCCTGTATGCCAATCACGCCACCAGTCCTGGTCTATGAGGAACAGTTCAGGATTAGTCGGCGAAAACTGTGCATGGTCATAAAGTCTGCCGAAGTTATTTAGGAGCTTAAATTCGCCCGTTTCCATATCGCCTATTCCGACATATGTAAAGCCTGTCATTCTGATATCAAGCACCACATACTTTCCATCGCAGGAGATACTTGAATGTGTTGTAAGTTCACAAGGAACTCTGTTATGCAGAAAATCCTCGGGAAGCGTTAAAACCTTAGTCATTTCACCGTCGATGTTTATTCTCCACATAGTTGAACCCTGCGGAAAGAGAACATCGTGCGTGCCGGGGATAATATTCGGGTTACCACCCTGAACACCTGCGCATAAAAACGGTCTTATGAAGGGATTTTGCGGGTCCATTGATACTACCGCAAGATACTTAAACTGTGCCGGCGCATTAAGACATACTATCCACAGATATTTTCCGTCCTCGGTTAATGAACATTCGGAAAAGTAAAACTGCTGTTGAAGTCCTGCTACTCTCTCGGTCAGAAAATAGCTCACAGCGCCCGAAACAGGGTCTATATACTCGGTAAAATACGGATGATTTTTAAGGTCTAACATATTTTTTCACTCCTTGAAAGAATTCCTTTTCTGTGATTATACACCATAGAAACAGGAAAATCAATACATTTTATTAAATAAAAAGCTTTTGATAGAAGTACCGCCTGCGGGCGTAGGAATAAGGTGGCAATTTTGTTATTCCAGAAATTACAACTTAAAAGTAGTAATTTCCTACATAATAACGAAAAAATATAGGGACCGGCGTCCTCGACAGTCCGTTACGAACGGTCAAGGACTCCCCATCCCTACGATTACCATATCAATCTACATCAAACTTAGGTACATCTATCCACTTACAGCCATTCTCGACAGACTCGATACTGAGTATGCCCGGAACGGTCATATTAAGTGCCATATCAATGTCAATCGGGAGCTTTCTGCCCTCGTAAAGTGCCTTTACAATCTCGATTGTCATAACGTAGTCGGCACGAAGATGTCCCATATTAGGAACTGTATGAGTTGCCTCTACCCAGCTCTTAGGCAAAAACTCTCTCTCATAATACTGCAAAGACTTCCACTCCTCTGCATATGGAGTATGGTCATACTCCTCAGTATTTAGGTAAACATAGTTTTCCTCAACAGGGGAGCTTTTTCTTACCATCACCTTACCGATTGTACCGCAGATCTCAAATGGAATCATATATGGTGTAGGTGTTCCTCCGTCCTTTCTTACCTGCATAAGTCTTCCGCTCTCGGTCTTACACATAAGGACATTTGCCATTTCTGAACGCGCAAATTCACCTGTTGGTGCCTGGCGACGCATACCGCTGCCTATACAGCAGATTTTGGCAATTCTTTCGTTACCGAACCACTGGAGCATAGGTCCTAAATTATGTGTGCAGTAGTTACAGCCTGCTATTGTCTTAAATCTCCACGAATTCGGGTCAATGACATCTCCGGTATAGTGGATATAGTGTCCTTCTGCATAATGAATCTTACCAAGATATCCTGCCTTTACAAGTCCGTCAATTATCATTACGTCCTTGAAGAAGTTTACATTCTCAGCCATCATATACTGAGCCTTGCTTCTCTTAACCGCCTTGTAAAGCTCACGACATTCCTCAACTGTAACAGCTGCAGTTACCTCGCTGATAACGTGGATATTTCTGTCAAGAGCATATATTGACATAGGAACGTGCAACGGCATTGGTGTTGCAACAAAAACGGCATCAATAAGTCCGCTGTCTATCATTTCTTCATAATTGGTGAAAACCTTTACGCCCTTGCCTATCTTTTCCTCGTATTTTTTCATCCCCTCGACATTGATGTCGCAAATCGCTGTGATATCAGCATAGTCGGTCATTAAAATTGGGTCAACAAAAATCTGACCTCTGCCGACTACTCCTACAATTCCTATTCTTACCTTGTTGTTTTTCATATTTTTACTCCTTATTTTCGGACCGTTGGGGACAACTGTCCCTATATTTTTTACAAAAAGTCCCCGGGGCTTATTCCTTATGATGTCTATATATTATCGAACGTTTCTGAATACCATAGCATCCGCACCTTTTGAGTGTCTGCGTGTTATGAGGATTCTGTCTGCACCTGCTTCGCCGCCCATGCCTACATAGTCTCTAAGCTCGTTTAGCTCAACAGTCTTAAACTCCTCTGTTTCCAAATCATAGCAGTAAATTGATGCTCCTGCCAGATTATAAACACCGCGTGAATTTATATTTGTAGCGTAAAGCTGAACCGAGCTATCGCTTGCTAAATATAGCTTACCCCACGAAATTGACGGAGTGCTTTCCGAATAACGAGTGTTACTGTTATATGACAGATTATAGCTTGTATTTACCGAGCCGTCAGGCAGATAGAACGCAAATCTTCTGGTAATACCAAGCACCTGACTTCCCGATGTCTCATATGCTATAACGTCGCCTTTTCTGAGGTCGCTAAGAGAAATTGTTCTTACACCATTCGTATAAGTATCGCTTGTATTTATCGGGTCTTTTTCCTCGTTTATAGGAGTTTTAGAGGTTATATTTCCGCTTGAGTCCTTACTGTAAACAATATCAAGAGTTCTCATACCATCAGGACCTGTAACAAATATTCTCTTGATAGGCTCGTTATCGTCATTTACAGAATCGGTTATCTTGGTAATGACATTACTCCTGATATCATTATCAATTCTTCCGCCTGTACTGTTAAAGCCCTGTGTCCAAACTGCAAACTCAGGAGATCTCTCCTCGCCTGCATTGAACACCATACCTTCAAAATTAGGAATAATATTTCCACCCTTTAGCTCCCTTGAAACGAAATGTCTTTCCTCTTCCTCCTGAACCATTACTTTATTGGTGGCTTTGTCAATAGGTATCTGAATTAGCGGGAACACCTCAGGAATATAGTACTTATCGTTCCAGGTATGCTGGAAGATGTAGTTCTGGCTTGTGTTACTTTTTTATGCCGCATCTACACCAATTTCCATCCCTCTGTTATTAATACGGTAGTAATTGAGATAAAGCGAATTTTCCTCTGTTTCGTTTGTATTCACATACGGAGTGTCAATAAATGTGATTTTTCCGTCATCATTGAATCGTAAAACTGCAAGATACGCATACTCTGTTCCATTAGGTGCGTTGGTTTCAAGTCTGCCTGTTGCTTTGTCGCTTGCAAGGAATATTCCCGTACCTGTTAAGGCATCATACATTGTGCTCTGATTTCTGTATGTAGCACCATCTATGCGCGCCTTCTCGGCAAAGCCATAGTTATTCCAGTTACCATTTGTATCAAAGCAACGGATAGTTGTCTTATCCTCAAAATTGTCATATTTGGTCTTGGTAACGAAAGCATATGTTCCCTTTACAGTAGCACCGCTCTCTGTTACTGCATTCTCGGCATACACAACATTTGAAAATGTATCAATATAGAATATCTGTTCCTTACCAATCTCAACGGAAGTATTTCCCGCATAGTCAATTGTTGCTCTGATATCATACTTCTCGCCGTTAATCATCGCATAGCCTTCGCCGATGTTAATCTCGTCAGCAACACCTGCAATAATTTCTGTACTTACAAGAATTTCGTATATTCTGGAATTTGCAGAGTCAACCGACATTACGTTGTTTATATCGTAAACTGTTTTGTCAGCAGCTACGAGCAGTACCTCATTGCCCTCAAAGCTTTCCAAAGCTACTGCCTTGCCGTTTTGCGTCATAGAATAAACCGCTTCATCATCAATCTGTATTCTGCTTTTGCCTGTTTTGTCATAGATGATGTTATCCTTGGCATCGACACTCTTTACAATATACGGAATATATGATTTAACAATTGCAAGCTCATATACTCTGTCTTCATCAGCATCGACAAGCTCAACATTACCAATCACCGGCATTAAGTCTCTTGCATCAAATGGTCTGTACTTGCCGTTGAAGATTACATTCACAACAGACGAAAGTGAGTAAACCTTCTCTTTATTGTCAATCTCGGTTGTAAATGATGTTCCGATAACAGTCTTGATTTCGGTCGCATCGAAGATAAGCTGTTTATCGCTTGTCAGCTCTGCCCACATAACAATAGGCTCGTCAAAGTCCTCGTGGCTCTTGTAATAGAAACGGACATTTTTACCTATCATATTCTTGATATAATCGGTGCCTGCTCTGTAAACCACGTCATTGATTACAACACAGCCCTCGTCTGTACCTACCGCTCTGTTAAGCGCGGTATCTTCGTTTGCTGTAACCTTACCCTTTGAATCTGCTATCTTGTGATAGTGCCACAGGAGATTGGTGTCTGCCACAACATACTTACTCTCGCCCTGAATGGTAGTTTCAACAGCCTTTAACTGCATAACATTCCATATCATCTGTGCAAGCTCGCCCATAAGAACCTCGCTGTTTGCATCATATGCAACATTCTTAAGGATACCAAGACTTGCCGCCACATTGGTAAAGGATTCCATTGTGCCCTCTCTTGCAAGCTGATAGTAGCCTGTCGCATTAAGAAGCACTCTTGCAACCATACCAAATGTTACCTTCATATCAGGTGCAAACTGAGTATCGCTTATTCCAATCATAAGCCTTGAGCCTGTCATAACCGACACATACTCATAATATTCGCTTGTTTTGTCAATATCGGAAAACTCTGGTGTGCCGTAAACTGCGCCGTTTTCCTTGACGTTTAGCATATAGTACATAAACTTTGCAAGCTCTTTACGGGTAACAAAGTCTTCTGCGTCTATTTTCTCTGGTATAATATTAAGTGCTGTTGTTTTTTCAACAACATCGGAATAATCGTATGCCGCCGATATACTCATCATTGGTATCATCGAAAGAAGCATACCGACACACATCAAAGAGGCAATTATTCTCTTCAACATCTTACTTTTCATATTAAATTACCTCCTTATTTCAATTTGCTCAAGATTACTGCTGCTTCCGCTCTTGTTGTGTATGCCAAAGGTCTTACATTACCTTCATCGTCGCCCGAAATTACTCCAAGCTCTACAAGTGCTTTTACAGCCTTCTGTGCATAGCCTGCAACACTGTCCATATCCTTCATATTTGCTGTGCCGTTTGGCTCATAGCTTGCGCCAATTGCGTTATATGCCATTACCGCAAAATCCTGACGTGTTATGGGAAGTCCTACACCAAATCTGCCATCGCCCATTCCTGCAACCATTCCTGAGCCGACTGCATATCTGATACTGTCATAGTACCATGCTCCGCTCTTTACATCTGCAAAGCCTGATACATCACCGTCTGTTGCCTTCTGGAATGCGTTTACAAGCATTACAACTACCTGTTCTCTTGTAAGAGTATCGCCAGGGCCGAATCTGCCATCGGGATAACCTGTAATTATTCCGTTTTCTGCAAGCTTATAGATTGCTTCCTTTGCCCAGCTGTAGCCTGCAAGGTCGGAGAATCTTTCTCTTTCCTCCTTCGGCTTGGTATTATCTACAATCGGAACTACAACCAGATTATCATCGCTTGGTGCCGGTGCAGCTCCGCCGCCTCCGCCACCTCCGCCGTTACCACCGTTATTACCGCCGTTGCCGTTATTATCGCCTGACGGTGCGCCATTGGGGTACTTCTCGTTATAGGCATCTGCAATACCCTTTTTGTATGCTCCTATAATTCCTGCTACAGTTGTCATTTCACTTGTGTATGAATACATCTTCTGGCAGGCATCGTCTACTGTTATATTTCCGAGCTTTGTCTGGCTGTCGGAATCAATTACGATTGTATCGGAATATTTACCTACAAGTGTTAGCAAATCATTCCATACTGTAATTGCACCAAACTCTGCTATTACAAGCTTTTCTTTAATAAGATTATGCAAATCTGCGGGCAAAACAAAGCTTTCTCCTGCAATTACTGCCGCCACCTGTCTTTTTACAGCTTCGGCTGCATCCGCATATCTTGTATCAAGCTGGAGTGCCGCTTTTGCCGCATCAGTCTCAAGGAAAGCATATACATCATCCTCTGTGGTCAGCTTGTCAATTGCAATTAAGTATTCTGCCATAGCAAAATCCTTGTTAAAGCTGATAACCGAATCATATCCGCCTTCTTTGCGAATCTGTATCATAATATTTACAAGTCTTTCCTTCTCTGTCTGAACAAATGAATCGTAATATGCCGTTGTATCCGTTCCGAACAAGGTCTTTACCGATTCGAATTTTGCAAGGAACAACGCCTCATCGCCTGCAACCTCTGTATCAAGCTTGCGTTCACTTAAATATTTAAGTGCCTTCGGGATTGTGTACGGGCTCTGATATGTGAATGGTATCGTACCGCTGTTACCGCTTGCTGTGTACACAATACAGTTATAGCTACCATCGCCGTACTGCTCGGCAAGCTTTAACGTTGCACTAAAGTTTCCTGTATCGTCTGTCATACACTGTCCGACAGTATATGCGTCAGTAAGAATTCCTGACTCGGTCATATCTGCCGCAGTTTTTGAACTGTCTGTTATTATAATAAACACATACTCGCTGTTGCCAGAGCCTGTTTCTCCTGAAACTACAATATTCCCTGTATTGCGATTGCTTGTCGGGGTGTTAAGGTTAGCAGAAATATCCGCCGCCGAAGCCCCGACTGCCAGTATTGTGCAAATCAGACCTAAGACAAATGCACATAATAGCTTTCTTTTCATATTTGTATTTTCCTTCCTGATATATCTTATTTGTTACCTACCAAGAATCCGCCGATTCTTATAAGTGTATCCTTTGCTTCCTCATTTTTGGTAGAAGCAACTTTGATTTTGAGTGTATGCTGTCCGTCTTCAAGGTCTTTCGCAAGAAGTACTGCGCACATATGCTCAAATTCGTAGGAATACTTATCGAAGGTAGAAAGGCTCTTATATGCTCCGCCGTCTATTGAGTATAGTATATCACCGCTCTTGGGGTTGCTTTCATAGTAAAGTCCGATTATATTGCCGACAAATACATACTCTATCTCTGCACCGACCTGACGTGCTGTTATGTAGCTGTCTGTCCCCGATGTCGAGAGACTTTCGTCAATCTTGCTCCAGCCTGCGCCAAGCTTTACATTATCGAAACCGTCTATCACTGCATCAAAGCTCTTGGCGTGGTTTCTGGTTACTCTGTCTGTCTTTTCATCAGAAGATGCAAGACATTCTTTGATTTTTGCAACTATTGCATCCGCATAAACCTTTGCGCCATCGGTGTTCGGGTTTTTGGTTGCATTGTGATAGCTCAAAAATCCCTTGCCCTCTGCACCCATTCTCTTTATAAGAGCTTCGCCGAGATCTGCTGTCGGGATAGAATATACACCGGCAATCTTCTCGTAGCCGTCATAGCTTTCAGGCTTTTTGCCAATGCTGTAATAGTCGTTATAAAGCTCCTCTGTAAGAGTGTAAAGGAATACTATATCAACCGAGCTGTTTGCTTCTCTTGCCGCTCTTATGAGGGTTGTGGCATATTCCTCTGTTTCTGCAGCGGACAGTTCCATATCATTTCTGTAAACATCCACCAAAAGAAGGTCTACATTGTTTTCTTCAACAAATTTCTTTGCTCTGAATGCTGCGAGCATTATGCCTGTTGCACTCACATCACTCTCAACTACATTTATTGTACAGTCGGCATAGTTTCTGTTAAACCAAGCCTTAATCACATCTCTTGATGCTGTAGAATACGGGTCAAAGGTTCCTGCCCTCTGCGCTCTTGAGCCTGTGAGCATACCAATTGTCAAACTCTTATCATCACGAAGCTTCTTTGCTGTATAATTGAGCTTGTATCCGCCCTCGTTGTTCTTTATAATAACCATCTCACCGTTTGAAGCTGCAGATTTTACTCCAAGCTCCATTGCGACAGCTACCGCATCGGCATAAAGCTTACCGTTTATAATGCGTGCAGGTACAGAAATCTTCTTTTCCTTTCCGTTTACACTCATTGTTGTCGCATTCTCTGTTAATCTAACAACGTTTATTCCTCTTTTAAGTACAGCAACGCCGTTTTCTTCTGTTCCTGTACCGTTAATCTTGTATGCAAGCTCAACAATAGGTACCATTACAATTCCATCTGTGATATACACCGAAAGGTCTTGCTTTGTTCCGTCTATCATAACACCCTTTTCGCCCGGAAGAATTTCTGTTTCTGTAACAATATCAACCGCCTTACCCTTTGGTATAACAGAAAGCTCATCTATATAGAAGGAATCGGTATTGTTACTTGTTACATATACAAGTGCTTTTCCGCTTGCACGTCTGTGCAGATATCTGCCCTCCATCGAGTTCCAATCCTTGTCTGTCGGATAAAGAAGTGCTACCTGCTCATTTGTTCCGTCATCGTGTCTTACAAACAATGTGAAAAATGCCGCACTTCCTGCTGTCTTTATGAATGCTGATATATCGTAGGTTTGTCCCTGAACAAAGTTAAGCTCTACTCCTACATAGCCGTTGCCGTTAGATGTAACAAGGCCTGATGCCTCTGAATTGTCATAGCCTTCGCCAACAATTCTGGATATTGCCGCACCATTTTTTGCAATCCAACCGTCGCTATCCACGTCAAAGCCTTTATTCTCTACCATTTCGCCCTCAGCATACTCTGTTTCGCGGTAGTTTGTAACCTCCGATGAAACAATAGAATAGTCGTCTATATAGTAGCTTAAAAGCTCCGAGCCTGAGCCGACACGGCACTGAAGCGTTCCTTTTCCTGTTTTGTTTGTTCCCTGATAACAGAAAGAGCTTGAAACAAGTGTCCATTCCTTATCGTTAATCATTGTGGACGGCATCTCTATCCAAGCTGGTGTACCATTACCGCCCGCATTATGCGAGGTGATAAATCTTGCACTTCTCGTACCAAGTCCCTCTGCAAGCTTGATTCTTGCAGATACTGTGTAGGTAACACCCTTTTTGAAGTTCATTACCGGTGTGTGCATAGATCCCCAGTTTGATGTTACGGTTACATATGCGCCGTACTTTCCGACTGCCGCCGCTTTTTCCTGCCTGATGACAGACGCACCGCTTGGCTTCCACCAGGATGTATCCGTTTCAAAGCCGGGATTCTTAACCATATTGACTGCCGCATATGATGTAGGCATAAATGTCAGAAGCATCATAGCAATCAACACAAAACTCACTATTCTTTTCATCAAATTTCCCCCTTCGGAAAATAAATTATTATCATTCTGCCGTTACGCTCAAAGCATCACACATCGGTTTAAGAAGTGCCATATCCCAGATAAATGCTTTTATTTCAAGCGCTCCCGAAGCATCGTCAAGTGTAATTTCCTTCTTTTCATATTCTCCGTCTGCTAATACGCAATCTTCAAGCATTATTCCGTTTTCAGAATAAATCCCGATTATAAGCTGTTTATTCTGCGGATTATTTCCTGCCGCTTTGATGCTTACTTTATTGTCAGACTTTGTTGCTTTAAGAAGTGAAATTTCTGCAGTTTCCGCAATCTCTGTTATTTCGTCAGCACCATTAGCAGCAGTTGTTGTAATAAGTGCGTATGCCTTTTCTTCGCCGATTTTCGGAAGTGCTGCACCTGCATTTACATATCCTGCCTGTGATTTTGTCCAGCCGTTGTTGTAGGTATAGTAGGTGTATCTTACCTTCGTGTCTGCGTTTCCTGTTGCTGTGTATGTTACCTTTCCGTCGGTAATTTCAGGATTGGCAAGTGTTGTTGTCATATCTGTTACAGGGATAAGCTTTAAGCCTTTAATGCTGTATGCAGGAACTGTACCGTCATCATTCTGGACCTCTGCCGTAATCTTTGCCTGTGTAGTCATTGCATCCGCATCAAGTCTTATCATTCCGCCAATTTTTGTCCATTTATCGCCTGTAATAACCTGCTTGGTGCTTCGCATATTCTTACCACGTCTGCTAAAATCAGCCGATGACATCAAAGCTTTTCCAGCTTCGTTTGTAACAAGAATATTGGCCAGAGTGTACCTGTCGCTTACATTTTCTGCAAGCTTTACAAAAGCTTCTGCGTAATAATCCATGCCGCTGAGCATGCTAATTTCCTGAGAAACTGCCGCAGACGTATTTGCCGGAGTGATTTTAACACCTTCTCCTGCTGTAAAGTCAAGAGCGCTTATTCCGCTATATTCCCAACCGTTTGTACGGCTTGTGAAATCTGCATTTTCAGTTCTCACCTTCTGTTCGGAAATGACTGAAAGCTCGACATCGTCAATGTACCATGTACCCAACTCCTCAACCTTCATCTTTATAAATGCCGGTGCGTTTTGCTCAGAAGCTTTCCATGTAAATGTAAATTCCATATCTGTCCATTGTCCTACAGGTACGTCTGTAAGCATCTGATAACCATACTGGTCTTGATGGTTTACATAGTTATAATACTGATGAACACTAAAGAGAACATCTGCCTTATCCGCACCGCTTGTTAATGATTTCAGATATATTTTAGCCTTTGCCTTATAGGTTTTTCCTATCTCAAGGTGAACAGGACGCAGTGCGTGATGATATCTGTACTTTGATGTTGTAACACTAAGTGCCTTGCCTGTATAGCCGTTAGCTGTCTCAGAAACCCTTGCATACGATGCTGAACCCATCCAACAGCCTATACCGTTCTCAAAGCCGTATTCGGTAAGCATTGGTGCTTCTTCTACTACTTCAAAATTATCTACATAATATGTGTTTTTACCACTTACAACTATTCCCAATGTAACTGTTGTATCGCTGTCTACCATTACATAATCTGTTACCTTGTTCCAACCATTGTTTAATGTAAACTCTTTGCCGAAGAAATTGTTCTTGAAAAAGTTCGCATATGTCTGTGTATCACTTGCAACATTCGGGTCTTTTTTTACAAGAATGTTGCCTAAACTTGACGAATAAGCACTTGAAGTAAATTTCGCCGTTGCACTACCTGCTGTATAGCCGTCAGCCATCTTAATCATAGCAGAAACTCTGTACCATTTGCCACCCTTGAGAGTTGCTGTAGTTGTTGCCGTTGCACTTGAAGATGTGGAGGTTTCAGCAACCTTCATACTTGCAATGCTGTCGCTATAAGCAACAGTTGTATCACGGGTAAGTGTTGCATCTGTTCCGTTCCAGCCTGTTGTATCGGTCTCAAAATATCCGTTTGAAGCAACAGTTCTTGTTATATCTCCGCCGTAAAGCTCCAAATCGTTAGCAGTTAAGGTGTAATGCTTTGGCAAAGCGCCGATTAGTGCGCTCATACCATTTGCAGTAATTTTAACCTTTCCCTCTGTGATTGTTGCCGATTGTCTTATTCTGGTAAGGTTTCCGTAAGAGATATTAAGTCCTGTCTCTGTCATAATTACCGCAAAGTCGGTATAGCCGGCCTTTGACCATCCGGTTGCACTAACAGGATTAGTTCTCTTTGTTCCGTTTTCGTAAAGAGTAACATCTGTTTTTGTAACAACAACCTTGTACTTATCATCAATCTCAATCTCCAGAGAACCTGTGCTATTATCGCCCGCATAAAGCTTGAAGTTAAACGCACCGCCGACCATTGCTGTATCTATGCTCGCACTACCGCCTTCGTGAAGAAGAATATCCTCATTCATAAATACCGCATTGTCAAGAGTTATTGTATCCTTAACATCGGCAATATCATAAAGCACTGTACTCTTGCGGCCCGCATTGTCAATAATATACTTCGCACACTCAACACCGTATCCATTCAATGTCGGCACACCGCTGCCGCTCATTGTATACTGAGTATTTGTTTTGTTGAACATATCAATGAGAAGCGAGTCAGTAACACGTGTTGTAGTTGTTTCGTGGCTCACGTTTGTAAAGTTGTTGTGGATTGATATGTCGTGTGTATCGGGTGCTGTATTACACCACGAGCGCTTGGTATCATCTGTCTGATGAATTACGTTGTGATGAGTACTCCAGTAGGATGAGCCGTTATCGTGATAGAGATACACGCCATCGCTTTTTACATCCTTCAAGTAGTTGTACGCAATCTCGTTACGTTTGCCGGCAGCTCCCGCATCCTGATTTGTTGCACCGAGGGTGTAGATAAGTCCACCATCGTGCATATACTGCATACAATCGTGTATATAGTTATATTTTACAATTATATTTTCCACATCGGTAGTCTGGGCATAGTTCCAGCCGCAACCGAGGTGAAGATCCGAATAGGGCATATTATATATTTCATTATGAACAATTTTTATATCCTTTT
>JAHAZB010000134.1 GCA_018384175.1 Eubacteriales bacterium | reverse complement strand
TGAAATATTATATCATATGCGTTTTGTCAAGGTAAGACTGCATAGCAGTTCCACCTTGACAAGGGTAATTCGGGGTATAACTTTTATTTTTTACGAAAAGTGTCACCCATCATTGACAATTGTACATCACAAAATTCTTCATCTTACAATAAGTTCTTGCAAAAGAAATGTCTTTAGTGTATAATAATCAAGTTGAAAGGAATGAAACTAATGACAAAGAATGAATTTTTGATGAAAGAGTATGGAATATCGAAAGAGCTTGTCGATTTTATAGACGAATGTGAAAAAGAGGCAGAGCCTTATTATAAGAGGGCGGAGGATATAGCATCGCTTAACCAGATGCGTGTTATGAAGGCGTTTGCTAATAACCGTATAAGTGAGATGCATTTTGCTGAAACAACCGGCTATGGTTATGACGATTTAGGCAGAGATACACTTGACAAGGTTTATGCAGAGCTTTTCGGATGTGAAGATGCACTCGTAAGACACAGCTTTATTTCTGGTACACATACGCTTTCCACTATGCTTTTTGGCGTATTAAGACCTGATGATACATTGCTTGCTGTAACGGGAAAGCCGTACGATACATTAGAGGAAGTAATAGGAATTGCAGGGGAGAGAGGAAACGGCTCGCTTGCTGATTTCGGTGTAAAGTACGAACAGATAGAGCTTGGAAATGACGGTATGCCGGATTTGACTGCAATAGAGAATAGATTAAAGAAAAGCTTTGTAAAGGCTTGTCTTATTCAGCGCTCAAAGGGCTATGCTGTAAGACCGAGTTATACTGCTGAGCAAGTAGGTGAAGTTGCAAGATTTATAAAATCTGTTTCGCCTGACACGGTTGTACTTGTTGATAATTGCTACGGTGAATTTGTTTGTGAATGCGAGCCGACTGCAGTTGGAGCTGATCTTTGTGCAGGCTCGCTTATAAAAAATGCAGGCGGTGGTCTTGCTCTTACCGGTGGTTATATAGCCGGTAGAAAGGATTTGGTCGAGCTTTGCGCATACCGCCTTACATCTGTGGGTATAGGTAAAGAATGTGGAGCATCTTTAGGGTTTAACCGCAGTATGTATCAGGGACTGTTTATGGCACCACATACGGTTTTGCAGGCGATTAAAGCGGCGATATTATGTTCGGTTGTGTATATGAAGCTTGGCTTTTCTGTATTGCCTGAGCCGTCTGATATAAGAGGAGATATTATTCAGGCTGTAACTTTCGGTAAAGCGGAAGGTGTTATTGCCTTTTGTAAAGGTATTCAAAATGGTGCTCCGGTTGATTCCTTTGTTACACCAGAACCGTGGGATATGCCGGGTTACAGCGATCAGGTGATTATGGCTGCTGGTGCGTTTGTTCAGGGAGCATCAATCGAGTTCAGCGCTGATGGCCCGATTAAGCCGCCGTATACTGCATATATGCAAGGTGGACTGACATATGAATCGGCGCGGCTTGGAATTGTAATGTCTGTTAAAATTCTTAAGGAGAGTGGAGTTATATGAAAGGGATAGGAAGGCTCTTGGAGAAAAAATACGGCGAACTTTGTTTTGGATTGGTTGGCGGAATAGCATATTTTCTTATCATTCTTGGCTTCATTCTTGAACACACCCAAAATGGTGGAGGACTTTTAGCTTTCTTTGTTGCACCGCTCTTTATATGCTTTCCGGCAATAATACTTATAAAGCTTGAACGTGATATGCGAGAAAAGGAAAGGTATGGCGGAGTAAACGCACTTATATGGGCGCATATAGTATTGTTTATTATCGCATTAATTACTGCTGTGGAAATGTTTATATAAAATAACGGTAGCCAGCGGCTACCGTTATTTTAATATTCATAAACAAGTATATCTGTTGCAATATCTTCATAAAGTCTGACGAGTGCATATGTTCTGTTATCCTGAGGCTGCCATGTGGTTATGTTCCCGTTCTGGTCAATGTCTTCTTCTGCAATGTATGATGGGAAAATTCCTGCGGCAAAGCCGATGGTTGGTGTATTCTTGTCCTCAAGATTGAAGGTGTACAAGGATGCGTCAGGGTGGAATGTGATAATTTTTGAGTTTCTTTCCATGCCGTCCTTTTCGGTAAGAAGGAGATAATTGTCGCCAATCTCGGTTACAACACCGAATGAATAAATCGCAACATCGTTTCTGATTCCTGTACTATTGGTATAAAGAGGACGGAAATTGGTAAGTGTGCTGTCAAACACAGGCTCCTGATTTGAAGGTCTGTGGACAAAGGTGATGCTTCTCGGGTCATTTATAAAAGCGTGGTTAAGTATGATTGCATCGCCTGGCTTTAAGTAGCTTGAATCGTTGCCGATTGCTGCTTGATAACTGTCAGAAGTCTCGCTAATAAGAATACTGCTGTCAAAAATGAAGCTTTGTTCGATACCCTGATAAAGAAGTGTTACCTCGTTTTTAAGCTCATCGTCGTGATATATCTGTCGTACCTTTGATACCATTGCCGGTGCAAAAAGTGCAGCTCCGTCATCGATGTAGAGGTCTTTGTTGTATTCCCCTTTTTCTGTTTTGTCGGTTATTTCTTCGTATGGTTCGCCGTTCAAAGCTGCAGTTCCGTCAGGGAGAAATAACTTGGGAGTGAGCGAACTGTCGGTAATATCAATATCACTGCAGAGAAAACCATTGTCTGTAACTTTAACCACTGTTTTTACAACCGAAGAAATGTTATTGTTTATATCATAGAACACGACTGCTGCTTCGTCAAACTTGCTGGTAGAGTCTGATTTGAAAAGATAGCTTTGTGCTGATGCTGTTGTTGACAGGATAAACAGTAGTATCAATGAAAGTAAAATCTTTTTCATAATTATTCCTCGTTTCTGTATGCGGCAGCAAATTGCGAAGCACATCTTGGCGTTCTTCCGCCGTAATTCATTTGCCATGCTATTGCTTTTTTCTCTATTTCATCGTTGATTTCAATGCCCTTTCTTGATAACAGCTCTTTTACTATATCAAGATATTCCCTTTGGTTTGGAGCAGAGAATACAAGACTAATTCCAAAACGTTCTGAAAGAGAAAGCATTTCCTGCATATTATCTCCTGCGTGAACATCTCCGCCCTCTCTGTCCTTCCAGTTTTCTTTTATAAGATGTCTGCGGTTTGAGGTTGCAAATATCAGTACATTTTGCGGTATTGAGCCGAGCTGACCTTCCATTGATACCTTTAATGAACGGTATTCAGGCTCGTGCTTTTCAAAGGAAAGGTCATCAAGGTACAAAATGAATTTTTGTGGTTTTGAAGATAGCTCTTTGTAGAGGTCGGGAATAAGAGTTATACAGTTTTTTGGTAACTCAATAACTCTAAGCCCCTGCTCGTGATATTTATTTAACAGTGCTTTTACACAAGAGGATTTTCCTGTACCGCGGTCGCCGAAAAGCAAAACATTATTTGCCTTTTTGCCGGATAAGAACAGCTCTGTATTGTCTGTGAGAGTTTTTTTAATGTGTTCCAGTCCGATTAGTTCATTGAAGCTTGTGGTATCGGGGTTTTCTATTCCTGAAAGTCCGTCCTTTGAACATAATAATGCGGTGTAACGTGCAAAAATTCCTGTTCCGAGTGTTTTGTAGTGCTTACAAAGCAGTTCAAAAAGCTCGTCTGCAGTCTTTGCTTTAACCATGGCACGTATAGACCTTGTGTATTCATTGCAAAAATGCGCTTTGTGCTCCGATGGTATGTAAGAGAACGCTGATAAGTTGTTTAATGCACTTAATACATAATTCAAATCAGCAATAGCAATATTCTTAAGGTCATCACCGATTGAAGCGCCTCTGCCGAGAATTTTTGCAAGTACATTCTCGTCGTCTGCAAGCTTGGTTATTACAAATTCTTTCAATGGGTCGTCTGTTACCGACTCAAGCTCAGCAAATTCAATCAATGTACTTATATCAAGACTGTTTTCATCTTTGTTCAAAATGGATGAAATAGTATTATTGTTTAGAATTTTGTAAAATACTGTCAGTTTCATTTGAAAAAAACACCTCATTTGTATATATCTAATACATTATATCATTTTAATAGGCATATTGCAACGAAAATTTCGAACACCATAATTTGCCTAATATATTTAATTTGTATTGACTAATCATTAAAGCTGTGATAGAATGATATAATAAGTGTGTTGTATATTTATTTGAAAGAAAGGCTTAATAAAGCGAAGGAATATAATGAAAAAGATATATAACGGACACAGCTTTCTTGGCGGTTTAATGCTTTGTATAGCGGTGTTTCTCGGAGTAGGATTTTATGACTTTTATCTTAATAATGTAAAAATGTCAGCGATTGAGCTTGGACTCGGTCTGCTTCTTTTGGTGTACGTAGTAATTGTTCGTATTATGCGAAAGAGGGACATGGATGCGTATATGTCAATGATTGTTAATGGTGATGACGGCCTATCCCATAATGCTGTTACATCGCTACCAATGCCAATGGTTATACTTTCGGTTGATGGTTACATTATGTGGTATAATGACCTTTTTGTAGACATTGTCAAAGAGGAGAAGCTTTATAATGTACCTGTATATGAGCTTATAAGTGATATTAAGTGGACAGAGATTCTAAAATCCGAAACTATTGAAACAGAGTGCGTATATAATGAGCATATTTATGCGGTCAGAGGTAAGATTGTGAAAAATTCTGACAATACCTCGGTTTTGCTGTACTTTGATGATAAGACAGAGTTTGTTGCCCTTGAAACAAAATATCAGAATGAAAGAACTGTTGTTGGGCTTGTTGTTATAGATAACTATGATGACATATTCAGTAAGCTTGATGATGTGGAATCACAGCAAGCAGTTGCTCTTATAAACAGAAACATTGTCCAGTGGGTTGAAGAAACAGAAGGTATTATAAAGCGGCTGGAAAGGGACAGATATCTTGTTATGTTTGAAAACAGAAATCTGCCTGAGTGTATAGCGAAGAAATTTGATGTTCTTGAAAAGATAAGACAGATAGGTGAGGAGATACATCTTCCTGTTTCGGTTAGTATTGGTGTGGGAATAGGCGAAATACTCACCGAGAGCGAGGAGTTCGCACGTGCGGCGCTTGATATGGCACATGGCAGAGGTGGAGATCAGGCGGTTATAAAGGATGGAGTGCAGTTCAGCTTCTATGGTGGAAAAACCAGAGAATACGAAAAATCTACCAGAGTAAAGACCAGAACTTTTGCCAATGCGTTTAAGGATATTATAAAGAAATCAGATGCAGTATTCTTTATGGGACATTCAAATGCTGATTACGACTGTTTTGGTGCAGCAATCGGCCTTTCAAGAGTCTGCCGTGATATGGGAAAGAGAGCCTATATAGTAAATGATACATCCCAGTCGATAGAGCTTATGCTTGCAGAAATGCGTGAAATACCGGAATATAACGGTATGTTGATTTCAGGCGAATATGCTTCGGAGATAATAACCGAAGAATCACTTGTGGTTGTGCTTGACACACATAGACCGTCAATGCTTCCTGCGGAAAATCTTTTGTCGATGACAGATAAGGTTGTTTTGATTGACCATCACAGAAGAAGTACAGAGTTCTTGCCGCATACATCGCTTATGTATCACGAGCCTTACGCATCCTCAACGTGCGAAATGGCTACTGAGATAATACAGTATATTGACGATAAGCGTACTATTTCGCCGTTTGAAGCAAAAGCACTTTATGTCGGTATTTTGATGGATACGAAGAACTTTATGGTAAAGACAGGTGTGCGTACCTTTGAAGCTGCATCCTTCTTAAGACGATACGGTCTTGATACTGTTGAGATTAAAAAGTTCTTTACTATGGACAAAAATGACTATCTCCATAAACTGAAAATAATGGAAACTCTTGAGGTATATGATGACAGCATAGGCATTGCATTCACAGAAGAAAAATACGCAAATATGAGGGTTGTATCATCTGTTACCTGTGATGATATGCTGAATATCAAGGGTATCAAGGCGGCATTTGTTGTATATCCGATAGACAGTGATGTTTATATAAGTGCACGGTCTTTTGGTGATATCAATGTTCAACTGATTTGTGAAAAGCTGTCTGGTGGTGGACATATGACGGTCGCAGGTGCGCAAATGAAGGGAATGTCCATTGAAGCTGTAAGACTCGAACTGAAGGCAGCTATTGCAGAGTATATAAATGAAACAAAAGAGGAATAAAATAGAAGGGAGTGTCTGTGATGAAGGTTATTTTGACACAGGATATAAAAGGACAGGGGAAAAAGGGGCAGTTAGTAAATGTATCTGATGGCTATGCACGAAATTTTCTTCTGCCAAAGGGACTTGCGAAGGAAGCAACAAGCGAGAATTTGAATGTAATGCATGGTCAGCAGGAAGCTGAGGCGTACAGAAAGCAGATGGCGCTTGAGGACGCAAAAGCACTGGAGGCTAAGCTTAAGGAATTGACAGTAAATATAAAGGCAAAGGCCGGCGATAACGGAAAGCTTTTCGGTTCTGTTACATCAAAGGAGGTTGTGGAGGAGCTATTGAAGCAACATCACATTAAGCTTGATAAGAAAAAGCTTCAGCTTCAGGATGGTATCAAGGCTCTTGGAACTACTAATGTTGAGGTAAAATTGCATCCCGGAGTAACAGGTGTAATTAAGGTAAACGTAACAGCGATATAATTGCTTATTTGTGAGAATGGAGGTGCGCCGAAGTGGCTGAACAGAACATACCGCTTACCGAACGTGAGCTACCGTACAACAGAGAAGCAGAAACCGGCGTAATCGGATGTATTCTCGTTAATGAAAAGAGTGTTGCAAGTTCTGCAGAGATAATTAAACCGGATGACTTTTACTTTAGTGCGAACAGAGAGATTTATTCTGTTGTGATGAATCTATTTAATGAAAACATTCCGGTTGATATTGTAACAGTTTCAGATAGACTTGCCCAGGCGGATAAGCTTGATGCTGTTGGTGGTGTGGCGTATCTTACTGCAGCTGCAACAAGTGTTGCAACTACTGAGAATGTTATATATCATTGTAAGATAATTAAAGAAAAGGCAACTCTAAGACGACTTATAAAAACAGCAAATGCCATATCTGAACTCGGATATGAGGGAGAAGGCGAGATTGAACGTATTTTAGAACGTTCTGAGCAGATGATATTCGATGTTTCTGCTACGAGAGAACAATCGGAAATTGTACCGGTTAGCGATGTACTGATGACTACCTATCAAAATATGGTAGAGAACTCTCAAAAGGAGGGAAACCTTACTGGTGTATCGACAGGCTTTAAGTATCTTGATGCAAGAACCGGTGGCTTGCATGGCGGTGAGCTTATACTTATAGCAGGAAGACCAGCTATGGGAAAATCATCTCTTGCAGTAAACATAGCAGAGAATATGGCAATCAAAGATGGAAAGACTGTTGCTATATTTAACCTTGAGATGCCGAAAGAGCAGTTAGTGCGAAGAATACTTTGTTCGCAGGCTCTTGTTGATGGTTCAAAGATGAATACAGGTTCATATACCAGTGAGGACTGGGAGAGTATATGCCGTGTTTTAGATAAAATTGATTCTGCACCTTTGTATATAGACGATTCGGCTACTGTAACAGTGTCTGAAATACGTGCAAAATGCAGAAGACTTAAACAGACAAAAGGATTATCATTGATTGTAATAGACTATTTGCAGCTTATGCAGTCAGGCTCAAGAACAGAAAGCAGACAGCAGGAGGTTGCTGAAATATCAAGGTCTTTGAAAATTCTTGCAAAAGAGCTTGATGTACCGGTTATTGCACTTTCACAGCTTTCACGTGCTGTTGAATCAAGAAAGGACAACAGACCTATGCTCTCTGATATCAGAGAATCAGGTTCAATTGAGCAGGACTGTGATATTGTTATGTTCTTGTATCGTGATGAATACTACAATAAAGATACAGAAGATAAGGATATTGCAGAATGTATTATCGCAAAGCACAGAAGCGGTGAGCCGGGTACGATTAGGCTTGGATGGAAGGGACAGTATACCAAGTTTATCAATATTGAGTATCGTGAGGACGACAACGGAAAGGGTAAGGAATAGAGCATAGATGAGTGTAGAGGAGCTTGTTCGCAGTTCGATTGTAAGATATAATATGCTGTCGGCAGACGACAAGGTTCTTGTCGGGTTTTCGGGCGGTTCTGATTCTGTCTGCCTTTTATCGTTGCTTTACGAAATGGGATATGACGTAATGGCGGCACATCTTAATCATAATATGCGAGATACAGCGCTTCGTGATTTGAAGTTTTGTGAGAGCTTTTGCCGAGAAAGAAATATTCCTTTTGTTTCAAAAACGGCGGAAAAGGGTAAACTTAAAAGCGAAGCAGATGCGAGAGAGGCGAGATATAGATTTTTCGCTGAGGTTATGGAAAAACACTCAATTGACCGTCTCGCAACTGCACATAATAAGAATGACTCTGCCGAAACGGTACTTCTGCATCTTTTAAGAGGTGCTTCTACCGATGGACTTTGTGGTATCTCTCCTGCAGATAAGAATGTTATAAGACCGCTTATATTCGTAAAAAAGAGCGAGATTGTCGGATATTGTGAGAATAATGGGCTGTCTTATGTAACTGATGAGACTAATTTTCAAGATAAATATACAAGAAATAAATTAAGAAACAGATATATGCCGATGCTTTGTGAAGAATTTAATCCAAGGCTTACAGATACGCTTGCAGATAATGCTGTTGTTATGTCTTATGACCGGGATTTTCTGTTGAAAACAGCAAAGAAGGCATATGATGATATAAAGATTAAATCAGGCATAGATTTAAGAATGTTTCTTGAACTTGACAGAGCAATCGGTTCAAGAGTAATTGAGCTTATGTGGAAGGATACGGTAGAAGGCGGACAAAATTTGCCGCAGAAGTATGTAGATGACATCTATCTTCTTGCTAAACGTCAGCAGAGCGGAAAAAGCATTGACCTTCCAAAATCGGTTATAGCTCGAATTGAATATGGTGTTCTGTACCTTGAGAAAAAGAGTGCTGATACATCATATGAAGCAAAATTTGAAATAGGTAAGTGGTGTGATTTACCTGAGACGGATAGCAAAATTGGTATATTTGAAACAGGTAAAGGTCTTAAGCTTAGTTTTGATGGTGATGAAAAACTACTTGTCAGAACGAGGAAAACAGGAGATAAATTCAGTCCTGCAGGACTTGGCGGCAGCAAGAGTATCTCTGACTTTTTCACAGATAGTAAAATTCCGGCTGCAGAACGAGACAGATTACCTCTTCTTATTGCTGACGGTAAAATCGCCGCCGTTGCTGATATCAGAGCTGATGATGATTTTGCCGGTGGAAAAAGAAAGAAGAATTATGTGCTGATAATAGCAAAAAAATGATTATTTATGGAGTTGTTAAAGAGTGAATAAAATGTTCAGAAGTCTGGCGATATGGATTGGAATATTGCTTGTGTTTTACGGTAGTTATGCATTGCTTGAGTCGGTGTTTAACGAGGTTGTTGATATAAGCTATTCTTCCTTCGTTCAGGAAATTAAAGCTGGTAATGTTGCAAGCATTAAAGCGAACTCAGAAAGTGCAGATGTAATACTTACAAACGGCACAAAATGCCATGTAAAGTTGCCGACGAGAGACGTTCTTCACAGAGATATGGGCGATGAGCTTACCGAGCTTATGGAAGCAGGCTTACTTCATTATGATGTATCTGAAGAGAGGATTTCTGTCTGGACGGTTATTACCCCGATTATATCAATCGGTATGCTGCTGTTTATATTTCTGATGTTTATGTCCAATAGCGGAGCAAGAGGAGCTCAGACATTCGGAAGAAGCAGGGCAAAGCTTCTCAATCCTAATTATCACGAGGTAACATTTGATGATGTTGCAGGTGCTAAGGAGGAAAAGGAAGAGCTTGCAGAATTGGTAGACTTTCTTAAAAATCCTACTAAGTTTTCAGAACTGGGTGCAAGGATACCAAAGGGTGTTTTGCTTGTTGGCTCTCCTGGTACCGGTAAAACACTTCTTGCAAGAGCTGTTGCGGGTGAGGCAAAGGTTCCGTTCTTCACAATATCAGGTTCTGATTTTGTTGAAATGTATGTAGGTGTCGGTGCATCGAGAGTAAGAGATTTGTTTGAGCAGGCAAAACGTGCAAAGCCTTGTATAATATTCATTGATGAGATAGACGCGGTCGGCAGAAAGCGTGGTGCCGGTATGGGTGGAGGACACGATGAAAGAGAGCAGACACTAAATCAGCTCCTTGTCGAAATGGACGGCTTTGGTAAAAATGAGGGTATAATCATTATTGCTGCAACTAACAGACCAGATATTCTGGACCCTGCACTTTTAAGACCGGGCAGATTTGACAGAAGAGTAGTTGTCGATATTCCGGATATGACAGCAAGAGAAGAAATTCTTGGTATTTATGCTTCCAAAAAGCCTATGTCAAAGGATGTTGATATAAAGCTTCTTGCTAAGAAAACCTCCGGTTGCAGCGGTGCAGAACTTGAAAATATAATGAACGAAGCTGCCATATTTGCTGCACGCAGGGGTAAAAAAGAAATTGATAATCAGGATATTTCAGATGCAAATATCAAGGTTTTGATGGGACCTGAAAAGAAATCAAGAGTAATAAAAGACGAAGAGAAACGTATAACAGCATATCACGAAGCAGGTCATGCACTTGTTGCAAGATATACTTCGGATAAGGATAAAATATCTCACATTTCGATTATCCCAAGAGGTATGTCAGGCGGACATACAATGTATCATTCAGACGATGATAATTCTCATACTACAAGAGGAGATTTGCTGTCGAGAATTTCGTGGGCTCTTGGCGGCAGGGCGGCAGAATCCATTGTCCTTGATGATATTACAACAGGAGCATCGGAGGATATCAAATATGCTACCAAGCTTGCACATGAGATGGTTGCAAGGTTTGGTATGAGTGAGAAGATAGGACTTGTATGCTACGATACTAACGAAGAAGTATTCCTCGGCAGAGATTTGGGGGTTGCAAAAACATATTCCGAGAGTGTAGCAGGAGAGATTGACTCTGAAGTTAGAGCAATCATTGAAAAACAGTATAATACCGCAGTTAATATCCTCACAGAGCATAAAGCTGAGCTTGATGCCGTGTCAAAGGCATTGCTTGAGAAGGAAACAATTGACGGCGCGGAATTTAATAAAATTATAGAGTCGGTGTAAACCGGAAGAAAGGAAGTAAAAAACTATGAAACAGATTACTAAGGACATGATTATTCGTGATATTTTGGACCTCGATGTAGGCACAGCAGAATTTATGCTTAAAGCTGGTATGCATTGCCTTGGCTGTCCGTCGGCGAACGGAGAAAGTCTGGAGATGGCTTGCATGGTACATGGTGCAGATGTTGATACACTTGTAAAAGAGATAAACGATTACCTTGCCTCTAAGTAGGGATACAGAAAGGAATTTTAAGGATTTAATATTATGGACAGCGACATATCACTGATAGTTTATATTAGTTTACTCATGGTTGGCTCGGCATACTTCAGTGCAACTGAAACAGCTTTTTCATCTCTTAACCGTATTAAGATGAAGAATCTTGCACAAAGCGGCAATAAACGTGCAAAGCTCACACTTGACCTTTGCAAAAAGTATGACAGGCTGCTTACGTCAATACTTGTAGGAAATAATATTCTCAACATATTGTCTTCTTCACTTGCCACCACTTTATTTGTTGCATATTTCCCGAAGCATGGTGTTGCTCTTTCTACAATTGTTATGACACTAATTGTACTGATTTTCGGTGAAATATCACCAAAGAGCATTGCTAAGGAAGTACCGGAAAAGTTTGCGATGTTCTCTGCACCTATTATTAGTGTGGTTCTATGGATTTTAACGCCTGTTTGTCTGTTTTTTACACTTATAAAAAACGGAATTGCAAAGCTTTTGAAAATTCGTGGTGAAAATGCAATAACAGATGATGAAATTCTTACAATGGTGGAAGAAGCAACAAGTGAAGGCTCGATTGATGAGGATGAGGGAGACCTTATAAAAAATGCAATTGAGTTTTATGAACTTGAGGTATCGGATATACTCACACCGAGAGTTGATGTTGTAGCAATTGATTCTACCGAAAGCAATGATGAAATCAGAAAAGCATTTGAGGACAGTGGATTTTCGCGTTTGCCGGTATATGAGGAAACTATTGATAATATTATCGGTGTGCTGAATCATAAGGATTTCCAACAGCAGATGATTGGTGCCGGAATACCGATTGAAGCATCTGTATCGCAGACAGCATTTGTTGCACCGAATATGAAAGTATCGGTACTTCTTGCACTTTTGCAGAAGAATAAGTCGCATATTGCTGTAGTAACTGATGAGTATGGTGGTACGGTCGGAATTGTAACACTTGAGGATATTCTTGAGGAGCTTGTAGGTGAAATCTGGGATGAACACGATATGGTACAAGAGGACTTTACACGTTATTCTGATACCTGCTACCGTGTTCGTGCCGTTGCAAACTGTGAAAAGCTGTTTGAACTCTTTGATATTGAGGAAGAGCCTGAGAGCACGACTGTTGGCGGTTGGGTTATGGAAATGCTTGGCAAGGTGCCTGATCAGGGTGATAGCTTTAAGTATGAGAATCTGACTGTTACAGTTACAAAGACTGAGGAGAACAGAGTTCGCGAGGTTGTTGTCATTGCAGATAAAATAGCAGAGCAAGCAGACTGATAACTTGTTCTTCCAGATTGGAAAAATGCATTTGGAGTTTTTCTGCCTTTTTGCCGAAAAATACGGTTAAACGGTTTGAAAGGCGATGGTTTTTGATATATATGTCAAGAAAACGGTTTATAGCAAAAATTCTTAAGCCGGTTATATATAATCTGATTGAGATGAATATAAGCTTTTGTTTTATTGAAAACATTTTAGATGCTCCTTGTGTGTGATAGAGATATTATGTGTAATAACAGGATTGTAAATTCATGATAAAAGTAGCAAAATTTGAAAAAGTAAGTGAAAATATTTATTTGTCGACAAGACCGGATGGAAAAGAGGAATACGGCATGATTCGCCTTCCTGTCCGTGCAACTGTTGGCTCAGCAGGATATGATTTTTTTGCGCCGTATGATTTTTCTTTGAAAGCCGGAGAGAGTACTAAAGTTCCGACCGGTATCAGGGTAAAAATCATTGACGGCTGGGCGCTCTTGATTTATCCGAGAAGCGGTTTGGGATTTAAGTACAGACTTCAGCTTGATAATACGGTTGGAGTAGTAGACAGCGACTATTATTACTCTGATAATGAAGGGCACATATACATAAAAATCACCAATGATAACCGTGAGGGGAAAACTCTAGAAATAAAAAAGGGTGAAGCCTTTGCGCAGGGAATATTTACTCCTTTTGGAATAACAGAGGATGATAATGTAAATGATATCCGTAATGGTGGTTTTGGAAGCACAACAAAGTAAAGACGATAGGTGGAGGAAATATGAGCAGAAGACAAACAAGAAGTGAAGCGCGTGAGTGTGCATTCTCTTTGGTTTTTCAGATTGGTACAGAAGCGGTTGATATTGATTTTATGATTGAACAGCTTACAGAAGAAAAACCTGAGAGTATTATCAATCTTGAGTATATAAGAGATGCTCTTAGCGGTGTGTCTGAAAATATTACAAAGATTGATGAAAGAATAAGTGCAGTACTTCCTGCAAACAGAGGAATAAAAAGGCTCTCAAAAACAGTTCTGTCGATACTTCGTCTTGCTGTGTATGAGATAGATTATGTGGAAGATATTCCCGAAAAGGTAGCTATCAATGAAGCTGTTGAATTGGCAAAGAAGTATGCTGAAGATGATGCTGCTCAGTTTGTCAACGGTGTGCTTTCCGGAGTGGTTTCCTGATGAAAAATTATATTGGTGTTGATACATCAAACTATACCACCTCTTTTGCAATCTGCGGAAATATCGAACGCTCAGTACGTAAAATTCTGCCCGTTGCAGAGGGACAAAGGGGTATAAGACAGTCAGATGGTGTCTTTATGCATATAAAGCAGGCACCTGCGCTGTATGACAAGTTAATGGAGGGTATTGCACCTGATACAGTTAAAGCTGTTGGTGTCAGCACAAGGCCGAGAAGTGTTGAAGGTTCATATATGCCGGTTTTTCTTGCCGGCAAGACTTTTGCCAACATTATTTCCAGTACTATTGGTGTTCCTCTTTATGAGTTATCACATCAGGACGGACATATTATGGCGGGAATACTCTCATCAGGTCGTGAAGATTTATTAAATACTGAATTTTATTCCGTTCATCTTTCGGGCGGAACTTTTGAGATACTTAAAACACGTTATAACGGGTACAATTTTGATACGGAAATCGTCGGAGGAACAAAGGATATATCAGCGGGACAGTTGATAGACAGGGTCGGAGTTGCCTGCGGTATGGGTTTTCCGTGTGGAAAAGAGGTTTCAAGGCTTGCTTCCATTTCAGAGGGAAAGGTACCGCTTTTTAGCGTATCAGAAAATAACGGTTACATAAATCTTTCCGGAGCTGAGGCTCAGGCGATGAAGCTTGTTGGAAGTGTGCAGACGGAGAATATCTGTATGGCTTTGATTGAATGTATTGGAAAAAGTATAATTAAAGCACTTCGCTCATTGAGTGCCAATAAGGTACTATTTGCAGGCGGCGTTGTATCAAGTGATGTGCTGAGAGAATATTTGATTAAAAACAGTGATATTGAATGTATTTTTGCAAGCAAGGAGATGTCTTCTGATAATGCGTGGGGAATTGCCAAGCTTGTACAAATGAAGGGGTGAGTAGGTACGGAACCGAAAATTGCAACCGTAAGTCAAATTAACGGATATATAAAAAAGATACTTGATTCAAATATAATTCTTAATGATATTTGGATAAAAGGTGAAATCTCGAATTTCAAGCTGCATTATTCAGGACATATGTACATTACTCTCAAGGATGAAGGCGGTGTACTGAAAGCCGTTATGTTCAAAAGTGCTGCATCCAAGCTTGCGTTTATGCCAGAGGATGGTATGATGGTGCTTGCGCGCGGGAGAATTGCAGTATATGAACAGGGTGGCTCGTACCAGTTATATATCAACGAAATGACTCCTGATGGTGTGGGAGATTTATATGTTGCTTTTGAGCAGATGAAAAAGAATCTTGAAAAAGAAGGTCTTTTTGACAGCAGATTTAAGAAACCAATACCGCAATATCCGGAATGTGTTGGTGTTGTTACTGCGGCAACTGGAGCAGCAGTAAGAGATATTATAAATGTAATAACAAGACGATATCCCTATGCAAAAATTCTGCTCTATCCTGCTTTGGTACAGGGAGCAGGAGCTTCGGAGAGTGTTGCAACAGGAATTGAGCTTTTTAACAAGCTTAAGTGTGCAGATGTGCTGATAGTAGGTCGTGGCGGTGGCTCGATAGAGGATTTGTGGGCGTTTAATGAGGAACGTACCGCGAGAGCAATTTTTGCTTCTGAGATACCCGTTATTTCAGCAGTAGGACATGAAACAGACTTTACAATAGCCGATTTTGTTGCAGATTTGCGTGCACCGACACCTTCTGCAGCGGCAGAGCTTGCAGTTCCGTCGCAAACTGAGTTGTTGTCTTTTATGGCAACAAACAGAGTCAGAATGAATAATTATATGACCAGGCTTACTGAAAACCTGAGATTAAAGCTTTCCGGTTTAGAAGCGAAAAACCCACTTGAAAAGTTTGATATTTTAAGGCAGAAAATAGATGATTGTGTTAAGGATGCAGAAAACAGTGTTGACAGAATGCTTTTGTCTGATAGAAAGAAACTGTCAGAGCTTGCAGCAAAGCTTGATGCACTTTCACCACTTAAGGTAATGGCAAGAGGTTTTTCTCTTGCAACAGATGATGGCGGTCATATTATACGCAGTGCGGAAGAATTGACTTCAGGACAAAGTATAACTCTTAGACTTTCTGACGGAAAAGCAAACTGTACCGTTAATGAGGCAATTAAAGGATGAAAGGGCGTGATTTAACGTGAAATTTGAAGAAGCGATTAAAGAGCTTGAGAAGGTTGTAGCAAATCTTGAAAGCGGCGAGAATGGACTTGATGAAAGTATTGAGCTTTTTGAAAAGGGAATAAAGCTGTCAAAAGAATGTCAGAAGATGCTTGATACAGCAGAAAAGAAGGTAAGAGTCCTTCTTGCTGATGGCAGTGAGACTGATTTTGCGGAGGATAAGGAATGATTAAACAGGCTATAAGTGAATATGCAAATAAAGCAGAAACGGCTTTGTATAAGCTAATGCCGGAAACTGATATTCCTCAAAAGACTGTATGTGAAGCTATGAAATACAGTATAGAAGCAGGCGGAAAGAGGCTAAGACCTGTAATTATGCTTATGTGCGCTAAAATACTTGACCTTTCTGAGAAGGACGTTATGCCGTTTGCATGTGCGCTTGAAATGATTCACACTTACTCGCTTATACATGACGATTTACCGGCGATGGATAATGATGATTTAAGACGTGGAAAACCAACAAATCATAAAGTTTTCGGAGAGGCAATGGCAATACTTGCGGGAGATTCACTTTTGAATTTTGCCGCAGAAATAGTAAGCGGTGCAAGCTATACTGTGCCTGCTGACAGAGTACTAAATGCGCTTTCAGAGCTATACAAGGCATCAGGAATATATGGTATGATTGGCGGCCAGGTGCTTGATATTGAGAGCGAGGGGAAAGATGTTTCGATAGATGAACTAAGACGAATTCATCTTTTGAAAACTGGTGCTCTTATACGTGCTGCCGGAAGAATTCCATGTGTTCTTTCAGGTCTTGATAAAGATAAGACAGATGCAGTTACAGCTTTCTGTGATAATCTTGGAGTTGCGTTCCAGATATGCGATGACCTTCTTGATGTTTACGGAGATAGTAAGGAGCTTGGAAAGAATACTGGCAGTGATATTGCAAATAATAAATCTACTTATGTATCAATATTTGGCAGGGAAGAATCTCTTGTACTTATGAACAAGCATACCGAAATGGCAATTGAAAGTATTTCGGTTTTCGGTGATAAGGCGAATGAGCTTACTGAACTTGCCAGATATCTTACAAACAGAAAGAATTAAGGAGAAGATAATGGGCAAATTCTTTGCGGAATCATCATTTATAACAGCTATATTATGCTGGTTTATAGCACAAGTGCTGAAGGTAGTCATTGTTTTGATTAAAGACAAGAAGATAGATTTTAGCAGATTTATAGGCTCTGGCGGAATGCCAAGCTCACACTCGGCATTTGTAACCGGACTTACAACAGCAATCGGAATTACTAAAGGTTTTTCGAGCGAAATATTTGCAGTTTCTGCAGTATTGGCTCTGGTAGTAATGTACGATGCAGCCGGTGTAAGACGTGCCGCCGGAGAACAGGCAAAAATACTTAATCAGATGGTTGAGGAATGGGGAAGTCAGAACTATAAAAACACAGAAGTACGTCTTAAAGAGCTGTTGGGACACACACCGCTTCAGGTGTTTGCCGGTGCGGTTTTGGGCATAGCAATAGCACTTATCAGACACTTTTAGAATTTGACAGAGAAAGAAGAATATATGAAAACAGTAAATACGAACAAAAACACAAATACAAAAAAGAAAACTCAGAGAGCAACGACTGCAAGAACTCAGGCAAAAAGACCTCCTCAGAAGACGAAGGTTACAAGACCGGCTAAGTTGCCGAAGGGAAAGCTCAAGATTATACCTCTTGGTGGTCTTGACGAAATAGGCAAGAATATGACCGTGTTCGAGTACGGTAATGAGATTATAGTTGTAGACTGCGGTATGTCTTTCCCTGATGATGATATGCCGGGTATTGACCTTGTACTAAATGATATATCATATCTTGAGAAGAATGCTGAAAAGGTAAAAGCTATATTTTTAACACACGGACACGAGGACCATATTGGCGGACTTCCGTATTTTCTTAAGGTAATAAATGCACCTGTTTACGGAACAAGACTGACACTCGGACTTGTTGAACATAAGTTAAAGGAGCATAACCTTCTGAGTACTGTAAACCTTGTTCGTCAAAAGCCAGGTGAAACAGTTTCTGCGGGTAGAAATTTTAAGGTGGAGTTTATAAGAACCAATCACTCGATTGCAGACTCGGTGGCTCTTGCAATAAAAACCCCGGTTGGAAACGTGATTCATATGGGCGACTTCAAAATAGATACAACACCCATTGTTGGAGAAATGATTGATTTGGCAAGGCTTGGTGAGTTGGGCAAAGAGGGTGTCCTTGCTCTTATGTCAGACAGTACTAACGTTGAACGTCCGGGTTATGCGATGAGCGAAAAGAAGGTTGGTTCAACATTTAAGACGCTGTTTGAAAGCTCAAAAAAGAGAATAATAGTAGCAACATTTGCATCAAATGTACACAGAGTTCAGCAGATAATTGATGCCGCTGCGGCAAATGGCAGAAAGGTTGCTGTCTCCGGCAGAAGTATGGAAAATATAGTTGAGCTATCAATACTTCTCGGATATATGAAGGTGCCTGAGGGCGTTCTTATATCACTTGATGATATCAATAAGTATCGTCCCGAACAGGTAGTTATTATAACAACTGGAAGTCAGGGCGAGCCAATGAGCGCGCTGACCAGAATGGCATCGTCAGACCACAGAAAGGTTGAAATAACACAAAATGATATGATTATTATTTCAGCCACGCCAATTCCGGGTAATGAAAAGGCTGTATCTAATGTATTAAACGAATTGTTCAAGTTCGGTGCTGAGGTAATTTATAAGTCGCTTGTCGATGTGCACGTATCAGGCCATGCTTGTCAGGAAGAACTGAAAATGATACTGGCACTTACAAAGCCGAAGCATTTTATCCCTGTTCACGGCGAGCGCAGACATCTTATGCTCCACGCAAAGCTTGCGAATGATATGGGAATAAAGGATACCTATATCCTTGAGAATGGAAGTGTTCTTGAGCTTGATTCTGAAAATGCAAAGGTAACAGGCAATGTTATTGCAGGCAAGATAATGGTTGACGGACTTGGTGTTGGTGATGTCGGAAATGTTGTTTTAAGGGACAGAAAACTGCTTGCGCAGGATGGACTGATTATTGCAGTCATAACGGTATCACTTGAGTCCGGTGAAGTTATTCGTGAGCCAGAGATTATTTCGAGAGGCTTTGTCTATGTCAAAGAGTCTGAGGAACTGATGGAAAACATCAGAAAAGCAGCTAAGGACGGAATAGAGAAGAGCTTAAGGCAGAGAAATACCGAGTGGACACTTATGAAGAATAGCGTTAAATCCAGTGTTTCAAAGTATATATTTGAAACCACGAGAAGAACACCAATTATTCTTCCGATTATAATTGAGGTATAAGAAAATGCGTTGCTATGCAACACATTTTCTTAATTATGTAGGAAATTACTACTTTTAAGTTGTAATTTCTGGAATAATAAAATTGCTACCATATTCCTACACCTGCAGGCGGTGCTTATATCAGAAGCTTTTTTATTTCTTTCTTATCAGACTAATAGCTTCCTGCAAGGTTTTAACGCCAAACACCGAGAAACCGTCAGGTACTTTAAGCCCTTTAATGGATTGTTTTGGAACAACAGCACTTTTGAAGCCTAATTTTGCTGCCTCGTTTATTCTTTTTTCAAGTTGAGATACATTCCTTATTTCGCCGTTTAAGCCAACCTCGCCAACAAATATCATATCAGGAGGTATTTGTGTATCGGTCTGTCCTGTTGCAATAGCTGCACAAATACCTAAATCGGCTGCCGTTTCGTCGATTCTTAAACCGCCTGCAACGTTTATGTAAACGTCTGCACCTGAAAGGTGTACCTTTGCACGCTTTTCGAGTACGGCTATCAAAAGAATAACTCTGTTTAAGTCAATTCCTGAGCTCATTCTCCGTGGGTTTCCAAAACCTGTTGGAGTAACAAGAGCTTGTACCTCAGCTAAAACACCTCGACTGCCCTCTATGGCACAGATAATAGATGAACCGGAATTGTTTTCGCTTCTGCCTTCAAGAAGCATTGCAGATGGGTTTTCAACCTCGCGAAGTCCGTCGCCTGCCATTTCAAATACACCGATTTCATTGGTGGAGCCAAATCTGTTTTTAACAGCTCTTAAAATACGGAAGGTCATCTGCCTGTCGCCTTCAAAGTAAAGCACACAGTCAACCATATGCTCAAGTACACGAGGACCTGCCAATGTTCCGTCTTTAGTAACATGTCCTACTATAAAGAAAGTTATGTCCTTTGATTTTGCAAGGTGCATAAATGCGTTCGTAGCTTCTCTTACTTGCGGAACACTACCGGATGCAGAAGATATGCTTTCGTGATGCATTGTCTGAATTGAATCAACGATTACAATATCCGGTGATATTAAGTCGATTGAATCCAGTACCGATTCGACATCTGTTTCGCTGAGCAGGTATAAATTCTCGCCGTCAGCACCTAATCTCTCGGCACGGAGTTTGATTTGTCTTTCTGACTCCTCACCGGAAATGTAAAGGATTTTCTTGTCATTACCGAGCTTGTGGCAGATTTGTAAAAGCAGAGTAGACTTACCGATGCCAGGGTCGCCGCCGACCAAAACCAAAGAGCCTTTTACAATTCCACCGCCTAAAACTCTGTCAAGCTCGCCAATACCGGTTATCGTTCTTGATTCAATGTTTGTCTGTATTTCGCCAAGCTTTACAGGCTTTCTTGTAAGTGAAGCACCGGAGTTTGATTTGCTTACAGCAGAACTCTTTTTATCATCGCGCAGAATACTTTCTTCAAGACTCCCCCAAGTATCGCAGGAAGGACATTTTCCGAGCCACTTTGCACTTTGATATCCACACTCGTTGCATATGTATATAGTTTTTTGTTTCATATCTTATCATTCCTATAT
>JAHAZB010000133.1 GCA_018384175.1 Eubacteriales bacterium | reverse complement strand
TGAAATATTATATCATATGCGTTTTGTCAAGGTAAGACTGCATAGCAGTTCCACCTTGACAAGGGTAATTCGGGGTATAACTTTTATTTTTTACGAAAAGTGTCACCCATCATTGACAATTGTACATTGTTCTACAACAAATTTGTGAAAATTTACTTGACAAGCCATTTTATATGTAGTATAATATTAAGGCTTATAAAAGCAATCCTTGCCCGAAAATGGTTTTCGGGACATAAGTCCATAAGGAGGTGTAAAAATGGCTGAAAAAATGTTGAACAGCTATGAGACAATTTTTATCGTTGATGCTACACTCGAGGAGGAAGCTGTAACCAAGGTTAAGGAGAAGTTCACTTCGCTTATCGCTGCTAACGGTACAGTTAACAACATTGATGAGTGGGGCAAGAGAAGACTTGCTTACGAAATCAACGACAAAACAGAAGGCTACTACTATCTTGTAGACTTCACAGCTGACGGCAAGTTCCCGAAGGAGCTTGACAGACAGTTCAGAATTAACGAGAATATTCTCAGAACTATCATCATCCGCAAGGATGAGGAATAATCGCAAAAGGGGTGTTATTGAATGAACAAAGTTATTTTGATGGGAAGATTAACCCGCGACCCCGAAATGCGACAGAGCCAGCAAGGCACTCCTGTCGTAAGCTTTTCGCTTGCAGTAGACAGACGTTTTGCCAAGGAAGGACAGCAGCAGGCTGATTTCATCAACTGCGTTGCCTGGAGCAGACTGGCTGAGTTCATCTGCAAATATTTCCAGAAGGGCAGTATGATTGCCGTTTCAGGAAGATTGCAGTCCAGAACTTATGACGATAAAGACGGCAGAAGACAGTATGTAACCGAGGTTGTTGTTGAAGATGCGTACTTTACAGGTTCACGCACCGAAACAAACACTCAGGGTGCACAGTCATCATATCAGCAACCGAACAATTTCCAGCGTCCGGCACAGCCGAGCGCACCTCAGGGCACAGCCCCGACCTTCGACGAGTTTGAAGCTATGGGATTTTCCGCAATGGATGGTTCAGAGGATGATTTGCCGTTTTAATCACACATCGACTTGTTTTCCCGAATGGGAATTGACTTAAAATTTGATAGGAGGTAAGAAAAATGCCTGAGAGAGAAAACAGACCGCAGAAGGCACGTCGCACAAAGAAAAAGGTGTGCATGTTCTGTGTAGATAAGGTTGAGCATATCGACTACAAGGATACTGCAAAGCTTCGCAGATACATCTCTGAGCGTGGCAAGATTGTCCCCAGACGTATCAGCGGAAACTGTGCAAAGCATCAGCGTCAGCTTACTGTTGCTATTAAGCGCGCAAGACAGATTGCGCTTTTGCCTTTCGTATCTGAATAATGCATCTGATGAGGATATACATAAAATGTATATCCTCTTACTTTTGTCCACGGAGGAATATATGTAATGGAACAAATACCAAGACGATTAAAGTTATATCGTGAAAAAGCAGGCTTGTCGCAGGCTGAGCTCGCTTCACTTATCGGTGTTGATACGATTGATATTATCGACTACGAAAAAGGACGTGCTATGCCATCTATGGAAATTTTCAGACGCATATCTCACGTATGCGATGTTTCAACAGACGAGCTACTTATTTTTCAGGAAGAACTTCGCCTGACGGGCTTCTTTTACGGAAAAACAGACGAATAATAATTCGTCTGTTTTTTACTATTTTAATTCTACAATTGTTACTCCCGTTTCACCCTCGCCATATCTGCCAAGGCGATGTTCTTTCACATACCGATGCTTTTTAAGCATATCACCTATTCCCTTCCTTAGAACACCCGTTCCTTTTCCGTGAATAATAGATACCGGCGACACTCCTGCCAAATAACAGTCATCCAGAAATTTCTCAACATTCATTATAGCCTCATACAGCTCCTGACCACGAACATCAATCTCCGTCGTAGCATCTTTTGTCTTTGACATATATGCTCCGGTAGATTTGACGTATTTCTGCACAAGCTCCTTGGTAGTATTATCACTAACTCTTTCAAGGTCTGTGATATGAACGTCCATCTTGATAATTCCTGCCTGAACTCTTACCGTCTTATCGTCTTTTGACGGAGTTTTCAAAACAGTTGCGGTTTCACCAACACTTATTATCTTAACAGTTTCACCTTCTTTAAGATTCTTGGGCGGCTCTCTGAATGTCTTTTTAGGCTTGCTTGCACGGCTTATTGCTTTATCTATGCTGTCCTCTTTCTTTTTAAGCTTAGACTTTAGCTCACCTGTTCTTTCGTCCACATTCTTCGCACCCTCAATACGCATTTTTTCAAGCTCGCGTATTATCTTGTTCGCTTCGTCCTTTGCATCAGAAACAATCAGTTTAGCCTCCCTGTGAGCTTCCTCCATTATGCGTGCCTTACTTTCCTTAAGCTTTTTACGCTCACGTTCAATCTCATCCTTCAAATCGGAAAGCTCACGTCGCATACGAGTAGCATACTGCATCTCACTTTCAGCCTTTGCCCTGTTCTGCTCAAGCTCTGTTATGACATCCTCAAGCTTGATATCCTCATCACTCAAAATCTCGTTCGCTCTGTTTATAACGCTTTCATCAAGTCCCAAACGCTTCGAAATTGCAAAAGCATTACTTTTTCCAGGCACACCGATTAACAGCTTATAGGTCGGTTTCAGGCTTTCTACATCAAACTCACACGAAGCATTTTCTACTCCGTCTGTTGACAATGCAAACAGCTTAAGCTCACTGTAATGTGTTGTCGCAACCGTTCGTACACCAAAGCTACGCAGGTATTCTATAATTGAAATCGCAAGTGCCGCTCCCTCTGTCGGGTCTGTACCCGCTCCAAGCTCGTCAAAAAGTGCAAGAGAAGAAGAATCTACCTGCTTTAATATGTTTACGATATTCACCATATGCGACGAGAATGTAGACAAGCTCTGCTCAATGCTCTGTTCATCACCTATATCCGCAAATATTTTTTCAAATAAAGCCACTCTCGAATTATCAGAAGCCGGAATATGCAGTCCGGATGCTGCCATAAGTGAGAACAAGCCTATTGTTTTTAGTGTAACAGTCTTTCCTCCGGTATTAGGGCCTGTTACAACAAGGGTATCGTATCCTTCACCAAGCCTTATATCATTCGCTACTACAACCTCTTTTGCAATAAGCGGGTGTCTTGCACGTTTTAATTCAATTATACCTTCCGTATTAAGAACAGGCTCAGTACCACCGTAATCGAGCGACAGCTTTCCTTTGCAGAATATAAAATCAAGCTCTCTTATAGTAGCATTATCGGACGTTATAACCTCACCCTTTTCTGCAACAAGCGCAGAAAGCTCGGCAAGAATTCTTTCTATTTCACGTTGTTCTTTATGCTCAATCTCACGTATTTCGTTATTTGCATTCACTACACCAATCGGCTCTATAAAAAGCGTAGCTCCGCTTGCAGAGCTGTCATGAACTATCCCCTGAACTTCCTGACGATACTCAGACCTTACAGGTATAACATATCTGTCAGAGCGCATCGTTACAATAGGCTCCTGCAAAAACTTTTTATAATGATTTGAACGCACCATATCGTTTAGTGAGTCTTTAATTTTTGCGTTCAGATTTCTTTTGCTTCTTCTGAATGCAGAAAGCTCGGAAGATGCATCGTCGGCAATCTCGTTTTCCGACAGAATAGCTGACGTTATCCTGTCCTCCACTGCACGTTCAGTAACTATGCTATCGCCCAAGCTATGCAAAATCTCACACTCATCCGTACTCTCTCCGAGATAACTCTTCATACGTCTTGCAACATAAAGAGTTCTGCTGACCGCTATAAGCTCCGCAGGGCTTAGTGTACCGCCACTCTCTGCTCTGCGCACACTCCCATTAACATCTGATACAGACAGACTCACCGCAGGACTTCCTATTTTCAGCAATGTCGATACCGCCTCAGTCGTCTCTCTTTGCGCACGCTTAGCATCTTCAAGAACAGCGTGCGGCGACAATTGTGCAATCCTCTCCCGTACAACATCACTATCCGTATATGATGCAAGCTTACCAAGTATTTTATCAAATTCAAGAACTTTATATGCTTTATTATTCATCTCATTTTTCCCTTCATCAAGAAGCTGTCATTCTTATATAAAATCATTATACCAATTTTTTTATATAAAAACAATCACATTTTCGAATATTTTAATAAAACACTTGCTTTTTTGTTCTATTTCAAATAAAATATATAATGGATTTATATGTATTTGTAATTCCATAGGAGGAAAACTAATGAATCAGCTTCAACTCTTAACAAAAATTGATTTAACAGAAGCACCAAAATGCTCACATATTCGACTTGGAGATTTAGACGGCGACGGAAGGCTTGAGATTGTTATACTCCAGCCTGATATCTGTCAGGATGACCGCTATTTCCCACATTCAGTATCTTACGCAGCGGCATATAATCTTGACGGAGAGCTCATGTGGCAGTTTGGTACACCTGACAATGACAACGAATCTTTTCCCGACTGCAATATACCTGCACAAATTTTCGACATTGACAATGATGGCAGTAATGAGGTGCTTATAATATCAGATGGAGAAATGCTCTTTCTCGACGGTATGACAGGACAACTAAAAAAGAAGTTTCCCCTACCCTCACCTGATGCACACGATGCAATAATTATTGCAGACCTCGAAGGAAAGGGATATCCACAGAACATAGTACTAAAAAACAAATTCCATCAGCTATGGGCAATGGATTCCAATTTTAATGTTATGTGGACTTACAAAGGAAACATTGGAAACTACCCCTGGCCATACGATATAAACAACGATGGCGAGGACGAGCTTATAGCCGGATATAATGTTTTAAGCGGAGACGGAGATATATTAAACTCAATCTCAGGCGAAAGCGGATATGCAAAATATATATGGGTGGGCGATTTATACCGCCGAGGAGATGCCCAGAAAACGATTACAATATTAGGTGATAAAATTACAGCCCTAACTACATCAAACGAAATACTGTGGCAAAACGATATTTCTGCGGAAGACATCGCATTAGGAAACCTCAACCCTGAAATTCAGGGCACAGAGGTATGCTATACTTGCGATAATACTGCCATTCTTGATTGCTACGGAGCTAAAGCTGCAACAAGTGAACTAAAGGGTAAAAAGCTAACCGCTGTACACAATCTATTCTCGGAGGGTAGAGATTCTCTTATCCTTCATGGCGGAAATTCACCGGCAATTCTTTTGGATAACACCTTAACTCCGATATACACCTTCCCCACCTGCAACAAGCTAATCTGGGCAGATTTAACAGGAGACGGTGTAGCTGACATACTCCTTTTATGCGATGACAGAATTGAAATATACTCATCATCACAAAAAGACTTAACAGCATCAGTGATACCATATTTCAGACCGCAGGCCAAAAGATTATACAATTATACCGATTATGCATGCGAAATGGAGCCTTCTCAGTATGCTATGTCATATATAACCGGCTCGGATAATACAGATATTGAAGCATGGGCTACCAACTGCGCGCTCGGAAATGATATCGTGGGCGATGAAATTATATCACGCGCTGACTTTGCAGTACTTTTTGTTTCTGCACTTAATCTTCATGCATATGAACGTGATAACTTTTCCGACGTATCCGGCAAGGATTATTTTGCAGAGGCGGTAGGCACATTGAAAAAGCTCGGTTTTGCAGAAGGTACACTCGGAAAGTTTAACCCACACGCGCCTATGACTGCCGAAGCTGCAGTTGATATGATAAAGAAAGCAGGTCATAACTGTTTTTGTATGACTGAAGGCGAGCTTACATACCGCCATGCAGCAAGAATTGTTCTTGAACTGTTACTAAGATAACATCAAAAAACCACCATAGTATCATACTACGGTGGTTTTTGTAATTGCTTAACTAATGTCTACTGGAAATGTCAATAAATGTGCAGTCGAAAAATCCCCCAAAAGTATGTTCCTATTGTTGCAAACACTATAGAAAATATAAGGGCTTTTTTCCTAACACATTATTGTCAGAAAAAAGAACAAATAAATTGACACTTCTGGGTACGTATTTCGTCAAAACCCTCTTTATAACTAGAGAAATATCGCCAATGTTTTTTCTTTTTAGACCATGTGAGCACAAGACAATAGAACCACTCCTTGTGTTTCTCTTTCCGAATAACTATTCTATCAATACAACCGCCATAGCACTTATACCTTCGCCTCTGCCCTCAAATCCGAGCTTTTCGGTAGTTGTTGCCTTGACACTTACTCTGTCAACCGAAATCCCAATTGCATCAGCTACATTCTCTCTCATTTTCTCTATATACCCGCTTATTTTAGGTCTTTGAGCAACGATTGTTACATCTACATTTGAAATGCTATATCCTTTTTCTCTTATAAGAGCTACAACTTCACGCAAGAGCACAACGCTGTCTGCACCTTTATATTTTTCGTCTGTATCAGGGAAATGCTTTCCTATATCTCCCAATGCCGCAGCGCCCAAAAGAGCATCAGAAAGTGCATGGAGTGCCACATCTGCATCTGAATGGCCCAAAAGTCCCTTTTCATACGGTATCTTTACACCGCACAAAATCAAATCCCTGCCTTCTACAAGCTTATGCACATCATAGCCTTGTCCGATTCTCATTTTTCTCCCCTCGCTTTCAAAATACGTTCTGCAGTAAATATATCCTCAGGCGTGGTCAGCTTGATATTTTCATAACTACCCTCTACTATCTTGATTTTTGCACCCATTCTTTCCATAACTGCACAGTCATCAGTTGCCGCAAAACCATCTTCAATTGCTTTCTCATGTGCTTTTATAAGCTCTTTCCTCTCGAAGACCTGCGGAGTCTGAATAAGATACGCACCTGTCCTTTCTACCGTACCGGAAATAAAACCGTCGCTATCTGCAGTTTTAACAGTATCCTTAGGTGTAACCCCCAGTGCCGCCGCACCATACTTTTCCGCCGCAGCTATTACATTCTTTATTTCTTTGGGGGTAATAAGCGCTCTGGCACCATCGTGCACCGCAACAATATCGCCCGTCGCTTTTGATATTCCGTTCAGTACTGAGTTCTGTCTTTCCGCACCGCCTAATATTACATAAAAATCCATATCATACTCAGCCACAATTTCTGCCGCCTGTATAAGATTTTCACTATCGGTAACAATTACTATCTCGTCAACAATTCCGCTATCAGCAAATGCCTTTACCGTATGCCACAAAACACATTGGTCTCCAAGCGGCATATATACTTTGTTTATTCCTGCGCCCATTCTCTTGCCTGAGCCTGCCGCTACTATAACAGCACTTGTTTTCATAACAAAACCCTCCCAAAAACAAAATACCGACAGAAAACTGCCGGTATTATATCATTTGTTCAACTGTATCACACATAATACTTTCAATATCGCTTTTGTCAGCCACACTGGACAGAACAAGCTCGCTTATGACAATTTGCTTAGCCGATGTCAACATCTTTCTTTCGCTGGTTGAAAGCCCCTTCTGCTTATCGCGAAGCATAAGCTCTTTTACCACACCCAAAACCTGATAGATGTCGCCCGACTTAATCTTCATCATATTTTCACGATGTCTCTTATTCCAGTTATTATCTTCTGTAACAGGTATTTTCCTGAATTCTTCCAAAACCTTACCCGCCTCATCCTTACTGATGACAAAGCGAACGCCGATATCTTCACAAGATTCCTCAGGTATCATAACGGTCATATCTCCGGCAGGGATACGCATTATGTAATAGTTCTGCTTCTTGCCAAGCACAACTCTCTCCTCGATAGCCTCTATAATTCCGGCACCGTGCATAGGATATACAATTTTATCACCGATTGCATACATATTGCGCCTTCTCCTTTCGGGTGAACTCTCACTCCACAATAAGATTATACCACAAAATTCCTCAAAAGTCAAAGAGTTATCTAAACGCAATCCTCACAAAATTGACATAGTTTTTTTGGCAAAAATTATAATTATTCAGATACTACGCCCTTTTTCAAAATGATATTAGCATATATTGCCTGCTCGCCTGTATTTACAACAGCATATGCCTTTTTTGCACGCTCATAGAAAGCAAATCTTTCCATATGTTCAATCTTTGTATCCGGCTCATATTTACCAATTATTTCCTTAAACTCGTCCCAGATAACAGGAACTACATTATCACCCTTTACAACCTCCATAAGTGCAACAGGCTTTTCTACATACTTATCAAGCGGCATAAGCTTTAATACTGCATCTAAAATCTCAGGTACTCCGTGTCCATCTGCTCTTACAAGTCTTTGCGCCATAGATGCACCGGGGAAATTTCCGTCAGAAATTACAATTTCATCTCCGTGTCCCATCTCCATCAAAATTTTCAAAAGCTCCGGCGAAAGCACCGAAGGAACTCCCTTTAACATATTTATTTCCTGGTATAATGTAAAAGACTCATCTAACAGTCATTTTCATTATACCTTTCTCCTTTCTATCAACCTTTTTAATCCGCGGTTGATTACGGTTTTAAACATTGGTATTATATAAATAAGTGATGTGGATTTGTATGTTTATTCTGTGGCTTTGACTACTTTAAGTAGAATCTCACCACACCTTGTTTCTTAGTAATGATTAGTTAGGTGAGTCTTTGAATTCGTATCTCGTACCAGATTTTACGAATCAAGTACCGTGGATAACACATTACATATTTTTACGAAGGGAATGTATTACCATGATTTTAGTCGAAATTGACATCGGTAAAACCAAACACACTTTCTCCATAATCGACAAAGGAACCGGAGAAATACTCTTGAATCCATCTGTTTTTGATAACAACCAAAACGGATTCTTGCTACTCATCAAAAAACTAAGTGCTTAAACAAATCAAAGCTATTTATCGGCATGGAAGATACAGGGCATTATCATTTTGCTTTACTTAAATACCTTCTTGACAGAAGATACACTGTCGCCTTGATTAACCCTACAACTACTGACCTTACAAGGAAAATCCAAGGTGGTATCACCAAAACGATCCGCTTGATTCTCTCACCATCTGCGATGTAATTTCTTCTAATCAGCGTAAGAAGCCATACCGTGTTACAAAAATAAACCGTTTTGACCTTTATGAACAGAAGCAATTAACACGCCACCATCATAATCTAAAAGAGGAATTAAACATTTACAAAAACCGTCTTCAGAAATGCATTGATATTGTGTTTCCTGAATTCAATTCACTATTCAACTCTAGATATGGAATTGTCTATATGAGGGTTTTGAAAACTTTTTCTTCTGCCGATGCTATTGCTAATGCTGATATTCGTAACATTCGTAAATGTTTTGAATACAAAGGAAAAGGAAATCGAATTTCTCTTACAGCAGAGAAGCTTAAAATGATTGCCAAAGCTTCTGTCGGCATACCATCTGTTGCCGAAGAAATTCAAATCAGACAACTTGTAAGTCAAATTGAATTACTGGAGGAGCAACTTTCTGAAATAGACAAAAGGATAGAAGATTTCTCCGTTCAAAACAACTCTGCTATCCTTTCAATACCAGGTATATCACATTTTTCCGGTACTTCTATTTTAGCAGAATTGGGAGACATTTGCAACTATCAAAAAGCATCTCAGATAATTAAATTTGCAGGTGTTGCTCCTTACCACTACGAATCCAGTCAATTTACGGCACAGCATACTGCAATTACTAAGAAAGGTTCACGGTATTTAAGAAAAACTTTATATCAGATTATTATACCGGTTATCTTCCATAACGAGGTTTTCCACGCTTATTACAACAAAAAATTCGCTGAGGGCAAAGGTCATAGATGTGCTCAGGGGCATTGCATCAGAAAACTCCTTAGAGTCATCTACCACCAAACACTTGATTTTTATATAGTTAGCTCCAATAAAAATCCATATCGTGATTCTATCAAATACGCAATGTTTTGTCAAGATGCTTTACAAAATATTCACTATAGCTTTTTGATATATTTATCAAAAAATTAGCGCAAGCGATTTACAGCGTACTCTGATGCGGTTACTGAGGTTTGGCTACGACTCACTTCATTGCTTGCATGCTGCGTCCCTACAATCAGCCTTCCTTTCATACAAAAAAACCTGAACGATACCTTTGGTATCATTCGGGTTTTGGCTCCTGATGTTGGGCTCGAACCAACGACCCTGCGGTTAACAGCCGCATGCTCTGCCAACTGAGCTAATCAGGAATATGTTTCTACCCGATTGTCTCCAATCGGGTAGTTCCGGCAACTATCTAC
>JAHAZB010000131.1 GCA_018384175.1 Eubacteriales bacterium | reverse complement strand
GTCAATCAAACAAGAAAAAAACGAGGAAATTTACCTCACTTAAATAGCTCATCATAAGTTGTGTCAAGCACATTCTTAATTGCTTTGAGCTGACTTGCATAGATATGCTGTATTCCACGTTCTATTTTCACATACGCCTCTCTCGTAATGTCAAGACCTTCAAGCTGTAACTTTACTACCATTTCAACTTGCTTTATCTTTTTTGCTTTTCTGAGTTCACGAATATTCCTACCTATATTTATCTCATCTTGTTTAATTTTTACTTCCGGCATACTCTCACTCCTTTTTGGAACAAAATCAGCACTTTTACTTTATTATATTATTATTTTGTGTTATAATAGGACCAATATCAGTCCAATCCACAAAAAAGGAGACGTTATTATGCTTATTGACCTAACCGGCAATGAACTTGTTTCCGGAAACTTGGGCAAAGATTGTCCCGCGAACGGTTCGAGCGGTAATGAATGTTGCTGTGATGAATGCGATTATATGCTTTGTTGCTTAGATACTCATAACGAAGCAGAGTGTGAAGACTGCAATGAATGGGATTGCCCAAGAAAAATAAAATAATTTTGAAAAAAGGGTTGACAAAGGAAAATTATGCTGATATAATATAGCAGTCAAAACAAGCAGAGCTGTCCGCTCTCACCGTACGACGAAGGTTTTGCGGTAAATATTCATCGTGTGCTTTTTGTGCGCGGTGTTTATATATGCGGATGCTTTGTGCTTCCGTTTTTTTGGTGCAAAAAGCATAGCAAAAGGAGTGAACTGTCATAGCTAACAAGGATTTGCAAATCAACAACGAAATCCGCGAAAAAGAGGTCCGTGTTGTTTCAGGCGACGGAGAACAGCTTGGTGTTATGTCCTCAAAGGACGCAGTAGCACTCGCCGAGTCAAAAGGCTTAGACCTCGTAAACATCGCACCGACGGCTAAACCGCCCGTGTGCAAGATTATGGATTACGGTAAGTATAAGTTCGAGCTTCAGAAGCGCGAAAAGATGAACCGTAAGAACCAAAAGGTTATCAATATCAAAGAGGTACAGCTTTCACCGTCTATTGATACCAACGACTTTAACACAAAATGTAATCACGCCAAAAGATTCCTAAAGAGCGGCGACAAGGTTAAGGTTTGTGTTCGGTTCCGCGGAAGAGAGTTGACACATTCCGAAATTGGCGAGGCACTTCTCAAGAGATTTGCCGAAAGCTGTCAGGAGGAAGGCTCGATTGAACGTCCTGCTAAGCTTGAGGGCAGAAACATGACTATGTTTCTTGCACCTGTAACACAGTAAATTTGAAATTTGGAAGGAGAGAACAGTTATGCCTAAAATAAAGACACATAGAGGCGCAGCTAAGAGATTTAATCTTACTAAAAAGGGTAAGGTAAAGATGAACAAGGCATTCCGCCGCCACATCTTGAACAAGAAGTCAACTAAGAGAAAAAGACACTTGAGAAAGCAGGCTTATTGCTCAGCTGCTAATGCTGCAGTAATCAAGAAGCTCATTCCTTACAAGTAAGATTGAAAGAGAGGTAAATACAAATGGCAAGAGTTAATGGCGCTTTGAATACAAGAAAAAAGCACAAGAAGATTTTGAAGCTTGCTAAAGGCTTCCGTGGTGGCGAGTCAAAGCTTTTCCGCGTAGCTAATCAGGCTGTTATGCGTTCAATGCAGAATGCTTACATCGGCAGAAAACGCAGAAAGAGAGATTTCCGCAGAATGTGGATTGCAAGAATTTCTGCTGCTGCTAAGATGAATGGTATGAACTATTCAACATTTATGAACGGTCTTAAGAAGGCTGGTATCGAAATGAACAGAAAGATGCTTTCTGAAATCGCTATCGCAGATCCTGCTGCTTTCACAGCATTGGTTGAAAAGGCAAAGGCTGCAAGATAATTTGATAATTAAGTTATAAATCAGGAGATAAAACTGTCAAAGGTTTTATCTCTTTTTCTTGTACTTATTTACAAAAATACGCCATAGACATGTACTCTGTCTATGGCGTATTCTTTTATTTATTTCGAGAATTTTGTAATCAGATAAACTATAACGGATATTGTAGCCATAACAATGAATATAGCAAGCATACCTTGTCCCATAAGCTTAACTGCTGACATTAAATCTGTATAATTCATATTTCATAGCCTCCTATCACTTTATAAGCTGCGGAATCAGGTTGAGTATCATACCACCTGCAAGCACCGAAGCAATCTGTCCTGAAACATTTGCTCCAACGGCATGCATAAGAAGGAAGTTCTGAGGGTCTGCTTCCTGACCGAGCTTCTGAATTACACGGGCTGACATCGGGAATGCAGAAATACCTGCAGCACCAACCATCGGATTGATTTTGTTCTTTGTAAACAGATTCAGAATCTTTGCAAAGAATACACCTGCTATTGTATCAAATACAAATGCTACAAGACCGAGTCCCATAATAATAAGTGTCTGGACATTTACAAACTGTTCTGCAATCATACTGAATGAGATTGTAATACCCAAAAGAAGTGTTACAAGATTTGCAAGCACCTTTTGTGCTGTTTCTGACAGTGAATCAAGCACTCCGCACTCTCTTAACAGATTTCCGAACATAAGAAATCCTACAAGCGCAACAGATGTCGGTGCAATAAAGCCGGCAATAAATGTTACGATGATAGGGAATGCAATTCGAAGTCCCTTTGATACATTTCCGGGGTTATATGCCATTTTGATTTGTCTTTCCTTCTTTGTGGTAACTGCCTTAATTGCAAACGGCTGAATAATCGGCACTAATGCCATATACGAATACGCCGCCACCGCTATCGGTCCTATATAATTCGATTTAAGCACCTGAGATACCAAAATAGAGGTCGGGCCGTCTGCCGCACCAATGATACCAATTGAAGCAGCATCCTTCAAATCAAATCCAAGTATAACGGCAACGACAACTACGAAGAATATTCCGAACTGTGCAGCAGCACCGAACAGGAACATTTTCGGGTTTGAGAGCAGTGGACCGAAATCTATCATTGCACCAATACCGATAAACAGTAAAAGCGGCATTGCTTCCGATGCACCTATTCCCAAATCATACAACCACTGTATAATTCCCTGTACTTCTCCGATGCCTTCAATTGTTTGGTTCAACACTCCTGAAAACGGGAGGTTTACCAATATAGCACCAAATCCCATCGGTAGTAGCAACGAAGGCTCATATTCCTTATTGATTGCAAGATAAATCAACAGTATTCCGACAACATACATGACAAGCTGCTGCCATGTTACCGCCATAAATCCTTCGAATAAAAAACTCATAACGCACCTCTTTCATTAACTTTCCTATGTATTTTTTTTTATTTTGTATCAGCCAAAGTTACTGACCGAATATCCTGATTTTATAATCTCAATACGCGTTTTTCCCATCTGCCACAAAAACATATGTAATTATCAACTGCGCCATAAATGTGCACGCTTTTATATAATACACAACACTGTCCGATTCATAAATATTATTTTTATATTTTTCAAGTATAGCTCCCGACTCAGACATTATGCCTGTTTGTGGTTTTGTACTCTGTTTCAGTCTTTCTATATCCTCCCGTTTTCTTAAAGGCTCAATTTTCTTTTGAATCATAAATAGAGGGCTCGTATTTGCACAGTCAAAGAAAACATTGTTTTCAGCCTTAAATTCCGGCATTACAAGCCACACCGGCTTCCCTCTTATGTTAAACAGAGGGCAACCAAAAATGCCAAAGCTAAAAGCAATGCAAGTGCTACAATATATTTAGTTTTATTAACAGAATTAAATATACGCACCCTAAAAACCCCCATTTTCTTACACGAACAGATAGCTTGTCCTGAAATCACCTATTGCTGTGTTCCCAATTTTGTTTTCAGTAAATCTAAAGACCGCTCTGCAATCATTCTGTACCTGTCAATCTTATTCTTTACTCTTTGGTTAAGTCCTTCGATTATTCCGAAATTCGCATTCATCGGCTGAAGCCTTTCGGTTGTCGTTATATAAAGCGGCAAAGACCCGATTGCAGTTTTAATATCAGGCTCCAACATTTCTTCGCCTTTAATTAGCTTTGCAAGATTATACCCTACCATAAGTCCTGACGATGCAGATTCGACATATCCCTCAACACCGGTTATCTGTCCGGCAAAAAACACCTTGGGATACTTTTTCATACGATAAAATCTGTCCAGCACGTCCGGAGCATTTATATATGTGTTGCGGTGCATTACACCATAACGCACAAACTCAGCATTCTCCAAACCTGGAATCATCGAGAATACTCTTTTCTGTTCTCCCCATTTAAGATTTGTCTGAAATCCGACCAGATTGTATATAGAGCCTGCCATATCGTCCTGACGAAGCTGTACAACTGCGTGTGCATCATCCTTGCCCGTTTTGGGATTAACAAGTCCTACCGGCTTTAACGGGCCGAATAGAAGTGTTTCCCTTCCTCGTTTAGCCATTGTTTCAACCGGCATACAGCCCTCGAACACCTTTTGATTTTCAAATGTTTTCAGTGGTGCTGTCTCTGCTGAAATCAATGCATCATAAAATGCATCATACTCATCCTTAGTAAAAGGGCAGTTTATGTAATCATCTGTACCTCTGCCATATCTTGCACCATAAAACACACGGTCGAAATCTATACTTTCCTTAGTAACAACCGGTGCTGCTGCATCATAAAAGTACAGACTTTCTCCGCCGCAAAGCTTTTCAATCGTACTGCAAAGTCCGTCTGAAGTAAGCGGTCCCGTTGCAATCACAGTATACTCGTCGGTGTTAATATCGTACACCTCTGCACATTCGACTGTTATAAGCGGATTATTCTTTATTTCGTCGGTAATTACCTTAGAAAAAACCTCTCTGTCAACTGCAAGTGCACCGCCTGCTGGAACTCTTGCCACGTCTGCCGCACGCATAGTGATGGAATCAAAAAGTCGCATTTCTTCTTTGAGCAAACCACAGGCATTTTCTATTCTGTCCGCCTTTAAGGAATTCGAGCAAACAAGCTCTGCAAAACCCTCCATAGAATGAGCGGGCGAATACTTTTTCGGTTTCATTTCACAAAGGACCACTTCTATTCCGTTTTTTGCAAGCTGATGTGCCGCCTCGCAACCGGCAAGACCTGCACCTATAACCCGTACCTTCAAATCAGTATCTCCTTCCGAAATGTGTATTTCAAATCCACTCTAAGATTTACGGAGTACTGCCGTACTCCGTAAGTCTCAGTATTTACGCCTTGGCTTTGCGTTCATATTTGCAGTTTTCATTATGGCAGTAAATCTTTGCACCTCTGCCCTGCTTTTTCATCAGAAGTCCACCACACTCAGGACATTTCTCGTTTGCAACAGGCTTATCCCATGACATAAAATCACATTTAGGGAATCCTTCACAGCCATAAAACAGCTTTCCACGCTTAGAATTCTTCTCAACAATTTCCTTGCCGCACTTTGGACATACCGCTCCGGTACCCTTTTTAATTGTCATTGTGTTTTTACATTCAGGATAACCCGGACATGCAAGGAACTTACCGAATTTTCCTATTTTATAAACCATCTTTCGTCCGCATTTATCACAGACAACATCCGATTCTTCATCTTTTATCTTGATTTTCTCAACTGCCGCTTTAGCATTTTCAAGATTTTTAGCAAATGGAGGATAGAAATCCTCTAAAACGCCTTTCCAACCAATCTTTCCTTCCGCAACATCGTCAAGCTGTTCCTCCATTCCTGCTGTGAACTTAACATCAACAATGTCCTTGAAGTTTCCTTTCAGAAGGTCTGTTGTAACCATTCCGAGCTCGGTAGGTATAAGCTGCTTTTTATTTCTCGCAACATAGCCTCTTGCAGTAATCGTTGTGATTGTAGGAGCATAGGTACTCGGTCTGCCTATACCCTTCTCCTCCAGCTCACGTACAAGCGTTGCCTCGGAAAAACGTGCCGGTGGCTGTGTGAAATGCTGCGTTGCATCTAAATTCTTAAGCTGTACCTCTGCTTTTTCCTGCAAAGGTGGAAGCTTTTTTGCTTTTTCCTCAGCGGTATCACTGCCCTCAGTATAAATTGTGGTATAACCCTTGAATTTGAGTTGTGTTCCGTTTGCTCTGAATTCATGCTTACCTGCCATAATTGTAACTGCTGTTGTATCAAATACTGCAGGCATCATCTGGCTCGCAACAAAACGCTCCCATATAAGCTTATAAAGCTTGTACTGGTCGTTGGTAAGCTTATCCTTTACTAACTGTGGAGTAAGGTTTACACTCGTAGGACGTATCGCTTCGTGCGCATCCTGAGCATTATTCTTTGTTTTATATTCACGTACTCTTAAGTTTTCTTTACCGTAATTCTCTGTAATATACGCTGCAGTTTCTGCCTTTGCATCGGCAGAAATACGAAGTGAGTCGGTACGCATATATGTTATAAGTCCGACCGTTCCGCCAAGCGCCGTTCCGAGATTTACACCCTCGTAAAGAGCCTGTGCGGTCTGCATTGTCTTATATGGTGAAAAACTGATTTTTCTTGATGCATCCTGTTGCATTGTACTTGTGGTAAATGGTGCAGGCGGATTTTTTACACTCTCACCATGCTTAATTTTCTCTATTATAAACGTTGATTTCTCTACCTCTGCTATAACCTTTTCTGCCGCTGTACCGTCTGAAAGCTCTGCTTCTTTTGAGCCTGTACCGTAATATTTTGCAGTAAAGCTCTTTTTTGATTTTGAGTCATAAAGCTCTGCTTCAACAGACCAGTACTCCTTCGGAACAAAATTCTGAATTTCTTCCTCTCTGTCGCAGATAAGTCTTGTTGCAACAGACTGTACTCTGCCCGCAGACAGACCTTTTTTCACCTTTTCCCACAAAATTGGGCTTAGCTTATAGCCCACAACACGGTCAAGAACACGTCTTGCCTGCTGTGCGTTTACAAGGTCCATATCTATTGCTCTCGGCTTCTTAACCGCTTCCTTAACTGCGTTCTTTGTAATCTCATTAAACGTAACTCTGCATTTTGACTCAGGGTCAATAGAAAGCGCATTTGCAAGATGCCAGCTTATAGCCTCTCCCTCACGGTCAGGGTCGGTTGCAAGATATACTTTTGATGCAGCCTTTGCCTCACGCTTAAGCTTTGTAAGCAAATCTCCCTTACCACGTATAGTAATATACTTAGGCTCAAAGCCGTCATCTATATCTACTCCGAGCTGGCTTTTCGGTAAATCTATAATATGTCCCACCGTTGCCATGACATTATAATCGCTGCCAAGATATTTTTTTATTGTACCGGCCTTCGCAGGCGACTCTACTATCAATAGCTTCTTTGCTGCCATATTTCCCTCTCCATTTCGTATATATCAATTATACATTGTATTTATATTGGCTTCCTGCTTGCTTTATTATATATCCCTCAATTTCGAGCATAGGCAATATTTTGTTAAGCTCAGCTATTGTGAGATTGCTTTTTGCAGCAAGCTCCTCTATGTGCATATCCTTCTCTCTAAGTAATGTGATAATTTTATTTTCTTCTTCACCAAGTCCATCAATACTTTCCGTTTCATTGTGAACTTCTTCGACAACTTCCACAGCTTTTATCTCCGGCGGTGTCAGGTTTTTTACCCTTATAGGAAATGCGTCTAATATATCCTTTCCACAGGTTACTGCATTTGCACCCTGCTTTATAAGATTGTTTGTACCAACCGATTTTCCCGCAAAGATATTACCCGGAACCGCAAAAATCACCTTTCCCATATCACGTGCAAGTCTGGTAGTAATAAGTGTTCCGCTCCTTTTAGGTGCCTCTGTTGCAAGCACTCCGTTAGAGAGCGCACTGACTATACGGTTTCTTGCAGGAAAATGCTGCGGAAGCGGCGGAGAATACGGCGGATATTCACTTATTGCACAGCCTGTTTTGATTATCTCGTTCATAAGATTTTGATTTTCGGGCGGATATGCCTCGTCAAGTCCTCTGCCCATAACGGCAATGGTAGGAGCGCCTACTCTCAATGCAGATTTTAGCGCAAAGCTGTCAACGCCTGCCGCCATACCACTTATAATAGTAACTCCCTTTTCAGCAAGTTCTCTGCTTATCCTTTCGGTAACAGTCTGTCCGTACTCAGTATTATGACGGGTACCTACTACCGCAATACCCAAAATGCTATCCCAATCAGGAATTTTACCAAGTGTGTAAAGAACGTGTACGGGCGAACTGATTTCGGTTAATACCTTCGGATAACACTCGTCATCAACAGTAAGAATATTTATGCCCAGCTTCTCGCAATCGGAGATTATTGTCTTCGCACCGTCAAGACCTTTATCACACAATGCAATCGCAACCGATTTGGTCATTTCGGCAATTTGCATATAATCCTCCATTTTCGCATTATACACAGCCTCGATACTGCCAAAGCAATCTTCAAGCTGCCCAGCGCGCCATGTTGCGCCGGAGGTTTTGCCGGCAAGCCATATTCTTAATAACTTATTATCCATCCGTAAAAATCCCTTCTTAATTAGACCATACTATAATAGACTACTACAAAATTATTAGTTTGTCAAACATTTTAATCAAAACACCATCTGCACCAATACCATATATAAAACCGTACCAACAGAAATAGATAAAAGCAGGTTTCGTTTCCAAAGATGCAGTAACGTTATAACTGCAACTGCGATAAGCTCAGGCATTGCATGAGCACCGGACATAATTTCTACATCCTTAAAGCAATATACCGCAAGCATTGCAAGCGCAGCAGTAGGAAGCACTCTTCCGAGATATTTTATAAACTGTGGTGTTTTTCTGCCGCCTGAAAATACTGCAAATGGCAGAAATCTTGTGAGCATCGTGCCTGCAACTACCATCATAATAGTTATAATTTTTTCTGTCAAGGACATTCCTGCTCACCTCTTTTCAAAAACATCCTTACTGCCATACACAAAAGAATGAGAATCATAGACGGTACAATAAATCCGTCCGAGCCAAACACAGCAAGACAAAGCACCGTACAGACAATACCTATCAACGCGCTTTGGTAGTCCTTTTCCTTCAATAGCTGTTCTAAGAACAGAACATATAAAAGCGCCGTCATAACAAATTCCAGACCTTCAAGATTGAGGCTTATAACTGAGCCTATAATTCCGCCCAGCGTTGCTCCGAACACCCAATAGAAGTGATTTAACAGCGTTACAAAGAACATAAAAAGTCCCTTATCCACTCCATCCGGAACATCTGCTGTGAGGTTTATCGAAAAGGACTCGTCGCACATACCGAATATAAGATAGGGTTTCAGCTTTCCTGTACCCGAATACTTATCCAGCATTGAAATTCCATAGAAAAGATGACGTGCATTGACAAGCAGTGTCAACAAAAACGCATCTATCGGGTCAAAACCGCCCATCAGAAGATTAACTGCAACAAATTCCATCGAGCCTGCAAAGATAAACAGACTCATAAAAAGCGGATAGAGCGGAGAAAAACCTGACGCATTCATATAAATACCATATGCCGTTCCAAGAAACAGAAATCCTGTCATAATCGGTATTGTGTGCAGAAAGGCTGCCAAAAATGCACTGCGATATTTCTTTTGCATATTACCCTTCCTCCGCTTACTCAAACAGAGGTGTAGAAAAATATCTCTCTGCAGTATCAGGAAGAACTGTTACCACCGTTTTACCCTTGCCGAGCTTTTTGGCAAGACGTATTGCGGCAGCCACATTTGTACCACTTGATATGCCGCACATTATTCCCTCTTTTGAAGCAAGCTCCTTTGAGGTATGTATAGCCTCATCGTCCTTTATGATACATATATCATCATATATATTGACGTTAAGTATTTCAGGTATCAATCCATCCCCTATACCCATCTGAACGTGAGTTCCGATTGAGCCACCGGAAAGGATTGCAGCATTTTCAGGCTCTACCGCCCATATTTCCATATCAGGATTATGTGCTTTTAATACTTCACCTATTCCGGTTATTGTGCCACCTGTACCTATTCCCGAACAAAAGCCGTGTATCGGCCCTCCTACCTGTTCCAAAATTTCCTTAGCCGTCTGCTCCCTTTGAGCAGCGGTATTGGCAGGGTTTTCAAACTGCTGAGGTACAAATACATTTTTGTCCTCTCTCTGCATCTTAAGTGCAGTTTGCAAGCATTCCTCAATGCACGCACCAATATTACCAGAATCGTGAATTAAAATAACCTCTGCACCGTAGTGCTCAACTAATTTTCTTCTCTCCTCGCTGACAGAATCAGGCATTATAATCTTTGTCTTATAGCCTCTTACTGCTCCGACAAGAGCAAGACCTATTCCCTGATTTCCGCTTGTAGGCTCAACAATCACAGTTTCCTTAGTAATAAGTCCCTGTTTTTCGGCCTCGAGAATCATATTGTATGCAGTACGTGTTTTGATAGAGCCGCCTACATTAAGTCCCTCGAATTTAACAAGAATCTCTGCACTATCAGAATCCCCAAGACGTGAGAGTCTTATCATCGGTGTGTTGCCGAGTGCTTCGAGAATATTATTATAAACCATAAAATTACAGTCCTTTCAAGTTCATACTATATTATTATATCACAGTTATCCTTATTTTGCCAACCCTGTTTTTATAATTACATAAAAAAATTCAGAGACGGCATTGCCGTCCCTTAATTTCAGTTCCTATTTTACTATTGGTATCTGAATTTTCGATGCGTCGTTGTAATTCTTCATAAAGTTGGAGCAAACAACAATTGCACTGACCTCAGCCGCACCTTTTCCCCTAAGCTCCTTTGCACATTCCCTTACAGTTGCACCTGCTGTATAGATATCATCAATGAGCATAATCCTTTTACCCGCAACACTTTTTCCGTCAGCATAAAATGCGCCCTCGACATTTTCATGTCTTTGAGCACGACTTAAATTCATCTGTCGTTTGGTATCTCGTATTCTGAACAGAACATCATCACAGCAGGGAACTCCAAGATATTTCGAAATCGTTCTTGCAATAAGCTCTGCCTGATTAAAGCCTCTTTCTTCGAGTCTTTTAGGATGCAGTGGCACAGGTAGCAGCATATCATAATCCGAGTACAGATAATAAGGCGGCAGAGACTCTGCGACCAATTTGCCAAGCGGCTCAGCATACGCACGGCAGTCGTTGAATTTTAAGTCAAGCAACGCACGTCTCATTCTGCCGGTATAAAGAAACGGTGCAAAAAGTCTCCTTACCAATTCATCAGTCTCATAATAGTCTTTTACACTTTCCCTCATATAGTGTTCATAACAAGTCCGGCAAATCCCTACACCATCGCTCTCCACAATAATATCCGGTCTTCTTCTGCCGCAAAATATACATTTGCGATTATCGCCTTCAAGATATCTTAAAACCTCTCCTATCCCCACACATACAATCCCTTTCGACAAAATTCGATATTATTCTACCATCATTTACCGGATTTGTAAATAGGATAAAGAGAATGTTATCCAAAAACAACACCTTTGCTCCAATGATATTACATTGTTTTTCCGTGTCAACTTACACGGTTATTCCTGCATATCACACGAACAAAGTGCATTTGAATTCCATCATTCTCGACGGAACTATTCCTGAAGATGCCATCAAGAATATGCTTTACGACAGCTATGAATTAACAAAGCAAAAAAACACGTTACCAAACCTTCTCATTTGGTAACGTGTTTTATTCTTATTTATCAAGTGGCTTCAGCGACTTATTTCGGTCGATAAATCAATCTCATTTGTCGGAAAGTGGCTTCATTGTGGGGAACAATATTACGTCCCTTATGGAATAGCTATCGGTAAGAAGCATTGCAAGTCTATCGATACCGATACCTACACCGCCTGTCGGAGGCATACCGTACTCAAGTGCATTAAGGAAGTCCTCATCAACATAGTTTGCTTCCTCATCGCCTGCTGCACGAAGTGCTGCCTGTGCCTCAAATCTCTTTCTCTGGTCAATCGGGTCATTAAGCTCGGAGAATGCGTTTCCTATTTCTCTACCTGTAATAAACAGCTCAAATCTTTCTGTAAGCTCAGGTCTACCGGGTATTCTCTTCGCAAGCGGCGATATCTCAACAGGATACTCCGTTATAAATGTCGGCTGCACAAGATTTTCCTCAACATATTCATCAAAGAAGAGCGCAATAATATCGCCTCTGGTTGTCTTAATCGGGTCAATTTCAAGTCCCTTGCTCTTAGCTATTGCAACAGCTTCTTCATCCGTCTTAATCTCATTAAAGTCAACACCCGAATACTTCTTGATTGAGTCAATCATAGTAAGTCTTTCAAAGTGTGAAAGGTCGATATCCACACCCTGATAGGTAATCTGCTCTGTACCGCAAACCTCGTTTGCACAGTAGCGGATAAGCTCCTCTGTATTATCCATTACCTTATTAAAGTCAGCATATGCCTCATAAGACTCAATCGTAGTAAACTCAGGGTTATGACGTATATCCATACCCTCATTTCTGAAAATTCTGCCGATTTCGTAAACCTTTTCCAAGCCGCCTACGATAAGACGCTTTAAGTGAAGCTCGGTTGCAATTCTCATATACATATCAATATCAAGTGCGTTATGATGTGTGATAAACGGTCTTGCATTAGCACCGCCGGGGATTGTGTTAAGGGTCGGTGTTTCAACCTCGATAAAGCCCTTGCTGTCCATAAAGTTTCTTACAGCACGAACCAATTTACTTCTTGCGATAAATGTCTTCTTCACATCCTCGTTCATAATGAGGTCAATATATCTCTGACGGTAACGAAGGTCGGGGTCTACCAAGCCGTGAAACTTCTCAGGAAGTGGCAAAAGTGATTTTGTAAGCAAAGTGATTTTATCTACTCTTATAGAAATTTCACCTGTCTGAGTAGTGAAAACCTCACCCTCTGCACCAATAATATCACCGATATCAAGCTTCTTGAAGCGGTTATACTCATCCTCGCCCAAAATATCCTTCTTAACAAAAAGCTGAATCTGTCCGTCAATATCGGCAACGTGGACAAAGCCAACCTTACCCATACCTCTTTTGGACATAATACGTCCTGCAACAGAAACCTTCTGTCCGTCAAGTGCAGAAATTTTCGCCTTTATAATCTCAACCTCATCAGAGCCTCTCTTTGTAAGTTCTCTGTTCTCTTCGGTGTAATTATCCTTAACCTCGCCCGAAGTATGAGTTCTGTCAAATTTAGTAATCTCAAACGGGTCCATTCCCGCTTCCTGCAATTCTGCAAGCTTATCACGTCTTACCTGCAAAAGATCAGATAACTGTAATTCATTCTCCATTTGTGCCTTTTTCCTTTCAAATTATTCTTTCTCATTGTTAATTATACAACAAAACTTCACTTATTACAAGATTTTAAGGGAATTTTTTTATATGTCAGGCAAATTTTTCTTATAAATATGTGCATCAGACGAAAACATATGCACCCTCGGCACGCAAATCCCGAATTGAACTTCGAAGTGTATCCTGCTGACACCTGTATTCCCTATTACAAACTGATTGGCAATCTGTGGATACGGAATATCCAATACCGAGCTCATAAAAACCTGACCAAATCCCGCATGGGCAAACAATGCAATTTTCTCTTCCGTCGGTGATATCGGCTCAAAATAACCGCATTTACGATTATGTCTGTATCCAAGTCTTTCAAGAAAACTATCCGTCGCTTTATCAATTCTTCTGATTCCTTCCCCGAAGTTATAATCGCTAAAAATCGGGTCCTGATACCAATCATATCTCGTTTTTATATCCGGCATCGCAAATGCGGTCCTGATTTTTTCCACATCAGATGCCCACCTCACAACGCCCGTACCGTCATCAACCATAAAGTCCCTTGCCACGTCGTCCTCGTCAGCAAAATCCAGTATCTCTATTTCCTTTCCGGTTACGCGGCTTAGCGGCATAGCAGTTTCTATTGCCCTGTTTGATGGCGACGAGAAGATTTTGTCAATACCCAATAGCGCGAGGCGTTCGCCCACCGCATCCGCCTGTTTCTGACCCAATTCGGTCAATTTGTTTAGCTCATATATCGGCTGTCCATGACGTATATAATATAAAACCATCATATCGCCCCTTCCCTTTTTTGTTATATTATAATTTCCATTCCTGATTTTGTCAATTTATATTTATGCTTTACAATAAATTGATATATTTAATGTTTTGATTGATTTTTCCAACGATTTGTTATAAAATAGGAATAAGTATGTGAAAAAAGGAGTGTGTTTAATTGACAGACGGTCTTGTAACAATGATTGTAGATACCTTTTCGGGCAGTGTTCCGAAGGAGTTGATAGTGTTTTTCGTTTCGATGATTCCTCTTCTTGAGCTTCGCGGAAGTATTCTCGCGGCAGGCTTTCTCAAAATGGAGTTTTTGTCAACCTTTATAATTGCGGTAATCGGGAATATGCTTCCCATACCCTTTATATTGTTTTTCATCGACAAGATATTTGCGTGGCTTAAAAAGACAAGGCTCAGGAGCTTTATAGAAAAGCTGGAAAGCAAAGCGATGTCCAAATCTGACCAAATCAGAAAATACGGCAGATGGGGACTTCTTCTTTTTGTCGGAATCCCACTCCCCGGAACAGGCGCATGGACAGGCGCGTTAATCGCAGCATTGCTCAGAATGAAAAAACGTGAGTCTTTGCCGTTCATTTTCTTGGGGGTAGTTTTAGCAGGACTTATAATGTCATTGCTTGCATTCGGTATAATCAAGCAGGTGATATAAAATGGCAGTATACACAATCTCCGACCTGCACCTCCCCCTCGGTGTCGACAAGCCGATGGACATATTTGGCGCAGCGTGGGCAAATTACGTAGAACGGCTCAGAGAAAACTGGCTATCTGTAATCACCCCCGAAGATACAGTTGTTTTAGGCGGCGATTTCTCGTGGGCGATGTATCTCGAAGAATCGAAAAAGGACTTTGAGTTTCTTTCAAGTCTACCCGGAAAGAAAATCCTCTTAAAAGGCAATCACGATTACTGGTGGACTACGGCAAACAAGTTAAAAAACTTTACATTGGAAAATGGTTGGGCCGATGTAGCATTTTTGCACAACAACTTTTTTGAAGCAGACGGACTTGCAATATGCGGCTCAAGAGGATGGCTCGTTCCGCAAGGGACTTTAACAGGTGATGATAAAAAAATATATGACCGTGAGCTTTTACGGCTTGAGGCAAGTATTCATTCCGCGAAGAAAAACGGATACGAAAACATAGCAGTATTTCTGCATTTCCCACCGCTTCTTAAAGACTGGAGACAGAATCCTATGGTAGAGCTTCTCGAAAAAGAGGAGATTAAAAATTGCTACTACGGGCATCTGCATATGGCAGGTGCAAAGAATGCCTTTCAGGGAGAACTAAACGGTGTTAATTACAAGCTATGTGCATGTGATTTTCTCGGATTTATGCCTATTCGCGTTATTTAAGGCGTGATTTTTGGCAGAAATAGATAAAAATATAACATTTTTGCAAAAAACGATTGAATTTTTTTCAATTTGTGGTATAATGGTACGGATGTAAAATTGGGTGAACTATAATACCTTGATTAAAGTATAGGAGGAAAACAAAATGGCAGTTAAGACAGAACAGGTAGAAAAGAACCTGGTCAAAGTAGTATTCGAGGTTTCCGCCGAGGATTTCGAAGCGGCAATTAAGAAGGTTTACGCAAAGAATGCGAAGAAATACAGCGTCCCCGGTTTCAGAAAGGGTAAAGTACCCCGCGCTGTAATCGAGAAGTATTACACAGCAGCTGTATTTTATGATGATGCAATCAATCTCGTTCTTCCGGAAGCATATGAAGCAGCAATCAAAGAAGCTGATTTGGAGCCGGTTGCACGTCCTGAGCTTGATGTAGATGAAATCGTATCAGGCAAGCCGGTAGTATTCACAGCACTTGTAACAACAAAGCCTGATGTTACACTCGGTGATTACAAAGGTTTGAAAATCGCAAAAATTGAGCATACTGTAACAGATGAAGACGTAACCCGTGAAATTGAATCTGTTCAGAAGAGAAATGCAAGACTTGTTCCTGTTGAGGACAGAGCTGCTGAAAACGGCGATATTGCTGTTATTGATTTTGAAGGCTTTGCTGACGGCGTTGCATTTGACGGTGGCAAGGGCGAGGGCTATGAGCTTGAGCTTGGTTCAGGTAGCTTTATCCCCGGTTTTGAGGAGCAGTTAGTTGGCAAGAATGCCGGCGACGATGTTGAGGTTAATGTAACATTCCCGACAGAGTACCACGCTGACAACCTTGCTGGCAAGGATGCTATGTTCAAGGTAAAAATCCACGAGCTTAAGAAAAAGGAATTGCCTGAGCTTGATGACGATTTCGCTTCTGAGGTAAGTGAGTTCGAGACTTTGGATGAGTACAAGAACAGCATAAAGGAGCGTCTTGAAAAGGATGCTGAGAACAAGACTAAGACAGAAACAGAGAATGCTGTTATTGAAAAGGCTTGCGAGAATGCAGAGGTTGATATCCCTGCCGCTATGATTGAGGCTCAGATGGATACAATGGTACAGGATTTCGCACAGAGATTGCAGTATCAGGGTATGAATCTTGAAATGTATATGAAGTATACAGGCTCAACTCATGAAGCATTCCGTGAGGGATTCAGAGAGCAGGCAGAAAAGCAGACTAAGACAATGCTCGTTCTTGATGCAATCTGCAAGGCAGAGAATGTTGACGTTACTGATGAGGAAGTTAACGACAAGATTGCTGAAATGGCTAAGATGTACAACATGGAGCTTGACAAGCTTACTGAGCTTATCACAGATGCAGAAAAGGAAAACATCAAAAACGACGTACAGATGGGCAAGACAATTGACCTTCTTGTAAACAAATCAAAGATTAAATAAATTCTTTTAGGGGAAGCGTTTTCAGATTGATTAATGAAAGGATTGAAAGCAAAATGAGTTTAGTTCCAATGGTAGTAGAACAGACAGGCAGAGGAGAGCGTTCATATGACATTTTCTCACGTCTTTTGGAGGACAGAATTGTTTTTCTCAGCGATGAGGTCAATGATGCAACTGCATCCTTGGTTGTTGCACAGCTTTTATACCTTGAAAGCCGCGATCCCGACAAGGATATTCAGTTATACATCAACAGCCCCGGCGGCTCAATAACCGCAGGTATGGCCATCTACGATACGATGCAATACATAAAGTGCGACGTATCTACTATCTGTGTAGGTATGGCGGCTTCTATGGGTGCATTCCTGCTTGCAGCAGGCGCAAAGGGTAAGAGACTTGCTCTTCCCAACAGCGAAATTATGATTCATCAGCCGCTCGGCGGTATGCAGGGTCAGGCAACTGATATCCAGATTCACGCAGAGCGTATTATTAAAATGAAAAAGCATCTTAACGAAATTCTTGCAGAGCGCAGCGGTCAGCCGTTAGAGCAGGTTATGGCGGATACAGAACGTGATAACTTTATGAGCGCTGACGAGGCAAGAGCTTACGGTCTTATCGACGAGGTAATTGTTCCGAGAGCAAAATAAACAGATGCCGAAAGGACAGACAAATGGCAAAAAAGAATGATGAAAAAGAACGCTTTTGCTCCTTTTGCGGCAAGTCGGAGCATGATGTAGACAAGCTTATAACCGGTTCAGGTGTTTATATCTGTAACAACTGCATAACCTTATGTAATCAGATTATGAACGACGAATACGGTTCACCTACCGATATGCCGGACCTTACCGACCTACCCAAGCCTGCCGAAATAAAGGCTGTGCTTGACCAGTATGTAATCGGTCAGGAGGATGCAAAAAAGATACTTTCTGTTGCGGTTTATAATCATTACAAGCGAATAGAGCATCAGAATTCTGCAAATGACGTAGAGCTACAAAAGAGTAATATTCTCCTTGTAGGACCTACCGGCTCAGGTAAAACGTTTCTGGTGCAGAATCTTGCAAGAATACTCAATGTTCCGTTTGCGATTGCCGATGCTACTTCATTAACTGAAGCCGGCTATGTAGGCGAAGATGTGGAAAATATACTCTTGAAGCTCATTCAGGCTGCGGATTATGACATTGAAGCAGCTGAGCGTGGTATAATCTACATTGACGAAATTGACAAGATTGCAAGAAAATCAGAGAATGTGTCTATCACACGTGATGTCAGCGGTGAAGGCGTACAGCAAACACTTCTCAAAATCCTTGAGGGAACGGTTGCATCTGTTCCGCCAAACGGTGGAAGAAAGCATCCGCATCAGGATTTTATACAGATTGATACAACCAATATTCTGTTCATATGCGGCGGTGCATTTGACGGAATAGAAAAAATCATCGGCGACCGTGTCGGCAAAAAGGCACTTGGTTTCGGTGCAGAGATAGAAAGTCTAAAAGATGCAAATATCTCTGAGCTTTTGAAGCAGCTTATACCGCAGGATTTGCTGAAATTCGGACTCATTCCCGAGTTTATTGGCAGACTACCTGTTGTAGCAAAGCTTGACCAGCTCGACAGGGCGGCGCTTGTCGACATTCTCACTAAGCCGAAAAATGCTTTGATTAAGCAGTACAAGGTGCTTATGGGCTTTGACGACGTGGAGCTTGTAGTAGAGGATGATGCACTTGATGCAATTGCTGAACTTGCGCAAAAACGCAACACCGGTGCAAGAGGTCTTCGCTCTATAATCGAGGAAGCCACAACCGATGTTATGTTCACAGTTCCATCTGACAAGTCGATTAAAAAGTGTATTATTACACGTGATTGTATCGAAAACAAGACCGCACCAACGCTTGTTCGTGAAAACGAAAGCGACAGCAAATACGCATAATTTTTAAGGGAGTGCTGTTTGCACTCCCTTTTATAAATTATAAATTGTTGTTTATATTACTCTAACGTGGTTTTACAAAGAAATATTTTTATATAGCAGAAACAACAACTTTTTCTGCTTTGTACCTTTTCTTTGATATTTATGGTTATAGCTACTTTTGACAGCAAAAGTAGCGGTCGTCAACGCTAACCAAATCGCAGATTTGGAGCGTTTTGACATAGGTGCTGTTGCCAAATCAAAGATTTGGACGAGCGTCGTAAAAACTGTTGGGGGTCAACCCCTAAACCGCTTAGGGGGACTATCATCCCCTGTAAGAACCCCCTGTGTATATATGTTTACTTTTGTTTTTGCCAAGTTGGATAGCAAAGAACTCTGCGTTTAGCTGACGTTCGCCATTGTCGTCCTACGAGGCCGTTTCAAGGGGTCCGGGGGAAATCGGATGCGGACGAGTCCAAATTTTAATTTGGTAACGAGTGCCATTCAAAAACGTTCCAAATCTTTGATTTGGCTAACGTTGACTGTATCCCCCGGCGGGTTTTGGTTCT
>JAHAZB010000122.1 GCA_018384175.1 Eubacteriales bacterium | reverse complement strand
ATATACCGTTGGAATAATAACAAGTGCAAAAATTATTGTCATAAATATAAATGTTAGATTAAACAATCCTGACACAATCATTATTATACCGCCGTAAATCCAAAGTTTTCCTGCAAGCTTATGTGTTTTATTCCAGTTCTCTTCGTCATGCAGTGTCCAGGGGAGCTTGATTCCGATTGTGTAATTTTGTTTGCATTTTGGAAGAATAAAGCCAAGCACAAAAAATAAAATTCCCACAAAGACAGTCATTATGCTTTCGACACTTATTTTATATCCCAATGCATTAGCATAGATACAAATTCCGCAAATCAATGAGCAAACGGGAACAATGCTTATAACGGTCGAGAACATTTTATTACTTATATTCTTTCGTCTCGGATCGGCACTTGTTGCAATAATACATATTAAATTTACAAAAGTCAGTATCGCCGGAAGTCCAACAACTGAGAACATTTTACTGTTGTAACCCGTAATCTCACCGTTTAGCCCAAAGCTTGTCGCTATATTTTCCGGAAGTCTGTTCCATACTAAAAATCCGAAAAACATCGGCAATAATGTAATTATAGAGGAAATAATTATCTTATATTTATTTTGTTTTATCATATAACCACCTTATTCAACCTTCATCATCCTGTATCCGACACCTATGTGTGTCTGGATATACTGCGGAGAGTCTGGAAGCTTTTCAATCTTTTTCCTTAGTGTTGTCATAAATACACGAAGAGAATCTATATCCGTTTCCCATGTGCTGCCCCAAATTTTTTCAGCGATAAATTTATGTGTAAGCACCTTTCCTACATTTTGCGACAACACACAAAGCAGCTTGTATTCTGTCGGTGTTAGGTGCATTTCCTCATCATCAAGGTATGCACAGCCTGCAGCATAGTCAACTTTAAGTTTTCCGTTTGTAAACATTGACTCTGATGCCGACGCTTGGTTTTGATAGCTTAATCTTCTTTGTGTAACTCTGAGCCTTGCAAGGAGTTCTTCAACAGAGAATGGCTTTGTTAAGTAGTCATCGGCACCGCAGTCTAATGCCTCTATTTTATCTGTGTCCTCACTTCTTGCACTGATAACGATAATCGGCATATTAGACCACGAACGGATTTTCTTTATTACTTCAATTCCGTCTATATCGGGAAGTCCTAAATCAAGCAAAACAACGTCGGGATTATGCGAAGCTGCCTGCATAATAGCATCGTTTCCGTCTTTTGCAGTTAAAAACTTATATTCGTGAGTTTTTAGTGTTGTTGAGATTAGATTTCGTATAGGCATATCATCTTCAACAATCAAAATCGTCATTGTCTTATTCATTTATATCAACCTCCTTTACGGGCAGGGTAAATGTAAATACTGCTCCATGCGGATTATTGTCCGATACAGTAATTTCTCCGCCGTGTGCCGATATGATTGTTTTGCAAAGAGCAAGTCCCAATCCGAGACTTCTTCTGCTGTCGGCAATTTTATTTGCTCCTGTATAGAACATATCAAACACCTTGTCTTTAATGTCATCTGCAATGCCGTTGCCGTTATCTGCAATACTAACCGAAAGCATATCATCTTTTCTTTCGGTACTGATTTTAATTTCCGAGCCGTTTGGTGTATATTTAATTGCATTATCAACAATATTTATTATCACCTGAACGATAAGCCTTGCATCCACATCCACAAGCATTATATCATCGCTTTCACATACAGTTATTTTGTGCTCAACACTGCGCTTGTTGATGTGATTTAATGCTTCTGTTATTATTTCATCAATAAGCTCTGCTGATTTATTTAATTTCATATTGCCGTCTTCAAGTCTTGTAACGGATAACAGGTTTTCAACAAGGTTTGTAAGCCACACAGAGTCGTTATAAATATCTGTGTAAATCTGATGTTTTGTATCTGCATCAAAGCCATAACCATTGGACAACAAATTATCTGCATTGCCAGATATAGAGGTAAGCGGCGTTCTTAAATCGTGAGATATTGCACGAAGTAAGTTAGCTCTCATTTTCTCATTTTTAGCAAGCAGTTCAGATTCTTCTTTTTCACGGGCAATTTTCTTGTTTTCAAGAGAAATTGCACATTCTCCCAAAATAGAAAGTAAGATGCTGCTTTCAAAAGAGTCAATGGCTTTTTCGTTTATATGAATTCCTACTATGCCGTAAATCTTGTCATTTACACGAATTGCAAAATACAGAAATTTCGCCTGTGAAAATATATCTGTAGTTGCTCCTGCCTGATGGTTATTCTTTAACACCCACTGTGCAACTTCTTTTTCATCAATGATTATATCTTTTATTTCATCTTCATCACCGTCAGACAAGAATATATTCGCTTCACCTATATCGTTATTAACTACAGGATATATGATAATATCTCGCTTTAGCAGCTTCATTAACTGATGTGCAGCTATAGCGATAATATCGCTTTCGCTGTCTGCACGCTGTAGAAGTTGGTTTGTATCAAAAAGAATTTTTGTACGGTATGCTGATTGTGCTGACTTCTTTGCATGATCTTTCAGTTTTATGGCAAGGGTACTTGATATAAACGCTGACACGAACATAATTGCAAATGTTGCAGGATAACCCTTCTCATAAGCCTTCATAGTAAAGTATGGCTCTGTGAAAAGGAAATTAAATAATACTATGCTGACAAGTGATGATGCAAGCGAATATACCCTGTACTTTGTCAGTATCGAAATCAAAAGAACACCCAGAATATATACCGTTATAATATTTGCTTCTGTAAATCCGAGTCCGTAAAACACATAGCCAAGCAAGGTAGCACCGATAAGAAAGCCTACACTTACCAAAAGGTCATGAACAGACAGAATAAAGCCTGATGCTTTCTTATCTTTCGGTGCCTTATAATGTGTAACTTCAACGCCATCAGGAATAATGTGTATGTCAATGTTCGGCGCGTGAGCAATCAGTTTTTCCGTTAGCGTCGGTTTCCTAATAAGGTGTTTTTTTACTGCTGCACTTCTGCCGATAACTATTTTTGTAACACCTGAAAGTCTTGCAAACTCTGCAATCTGATATGGTACATCATCACCACTTACGGTTTCAACCTTTGCCCCAAGCTGACGGGCAAGCTTCATGTTTTGTTTAAGTCTTTTTTTATTAGTTTCATCAAGAGATGCAAACCCAGGTGTTTCTATATAAAGTGCGGTAAAGTTTCCGCTAAAGGCATCAGCCATTTTAGCTGCTGTCCGTATAATCTTTGAATTTGAAGGTGCAGATGATAAGCACACCAATATATGTTCATCCGCTTCTGCATTATATTGCAAACTCATTCAAACCACCTCCAATGATATTATTTTATCATATTATCAATTTTTTCTCAATGGATAACCGGCATTTTCTTCGTTTTGCATTATTGTTTTTTTACTTTCTTCGTCATCATAGTCAAAACCCTTGTAATTCTCGTCAAGGAATACACCGATTTTTCCGACAACGAAATATCCGCCTATCATATATGCTAAAACCGCTACTAATAAAATAATATCACGCATACCACCATCTCCCAACCTGCGCTGTGGGATATTTTAGGCTATATATGAAAGCATTTTTGTATATCCTTATACTCGCCAAGGACAAGCATTGTTTCATCTGCTTTCAAAACAGTGTCAGGAAGAATTGTAAGGCTCATCTTTCCGTCCTGCTTTATAGCCATAATGTTAATCCCGAATTTTTTACGAATATCAACTTGACCTATTGTTTTTCCAATCCATTCTTCCGGAGTCGTTACTTCAAAGATTGCAAACCTTTCATCAATTTCTATAAAATCAAGGATATGATCTGCACTGTATCGGATTGCTGCCCAGGAAGCAACCTGTTTTTCAGGGTAAATAATCTGATCTGCACCGTTGCGAAGTAAGAATTTCGCATGGGTATCTCTCGAAGCTCTTGAAATTACCACTTTTGCACCAAGTTCCTTAAGAAGTGAGGTTGTTTCAAGTGAGCTTTGAAAATCGTTTCCAATTGCCACAATACACAAATCATAGTTATTAACGCCAAGGGATTTAAGAAACTCCTCGTTTGTTGAATCTCCTATTTGAGCATTGGTTACAAATGGGAGAACTGCATCAACTCTATCTTCTGTTTTGTCTATTGCCATAACCTCATGGTTAAGTTCATTTAATTTTTGAGCCATGTGTCTTCCAAAACGCCCAAGGCCTATAAGCAATACTGATTTCATACTAAACTCCTCCTTAACCGACAGTAATTCTTTCCTGTGGTTTCTTTGATATGTTGTGTTGTTTATTAGATAATGCTGCAAATATAAGTGTAAGCCCTCCGACTCTTCCAAAGAACATAAGCCCTATTAAAACAATTCTTGATACTGTACCGAGAGTAGGTGTAATTCCAAGAGTAAGTCCTACAGTTCCTATTGCCGATGCCGATTCAAACAAACAATCCATCAACGGAAGATTTTCAATTCCGCTTATGATAAGACCGCCCGTAAGGAATAGCAAGAGATACATTAGAAGTATTGCTGCTGCATTTTTAAGCGTTGAATCCGCAATTCTTCTGCCAAAGCATTCAACATCATCTTTCTTTCTGAATACTGATATTGCAGAAAATATAAGCACTGCTGCAGTTGTTGTTTTCATACCGCCTGCTGTTGAACCGGGCGAACCGCCAATCAGCATCAGGATAATTGTAATCGCTTGGCCGATTCCGCTTATCTTTGTCAGGTCTGCTGTATTAAATCCCGCTGTTCTTGGCGTTACTGACTGAAACATTGAATTTAATATTCTTTCGTTTAGTGGCAATTCATTAAACTCTGCATAGTAAAAATATATTGATGGTAGCATTATTAAAAAGAGTGTGGCTGATAATACTACCTTTGTCTGCATACGGTATTTCTTAATATGGTGTTTATTTGTCTTTATATCTTCCCATACAAGAAAACCAATACCGCCTATGATAATGAGAAGCATTATAACTGCATTTATAAGGGGTTGTGCAGAATATGATGTAAGGGATGAGAACGGAGTTTTTGTTCCCATCAGGTCAAATCCTGCATTGCAAAATGCCGAAACTGAATGGAAGATGCCGAGCCAAATTCCTTTTACACTGAACTCTCTGCAAAATACTGTAGAAAGAAGAATTGCACCAACAAACTCAATTAAAAATGTTGTTTTTAATATAAATCCGGTGAGTTTTACAATTCCGCCGACCTTTGGTGCTGATATTGCATCCTGCAAGGTACTTCTTTGCATAAGTCCGATTTTTCTTCCGGCAAGCATCGCCATTGCCACAGACAGTGTTACAATTCCAAGACCGCCAATCTGTATCATCAAAAGAATAACTAATTGTCCAAACATCGACCAATGCGTTGCTGTGTCATGTACCACAAGACCTGTTACACACACCGCAGATGTTGAAGTAAATAAAGCATCGGAAAAAGGTGTCATATTTCCGCTTGTCGATGAAATCGGGAGCATTAAAAGAATTGTTCCTAATATGATTGCACCTGCAAATCCGAATATTATTATTTGTGAAGAAGAAAAATGCTTCTTAATTTTTGTATCCATAATCAAAACCACCATTCAAGTGTATCTTATTTCCTACTATCATTGTAGCATAATGCTTTTTAAGATGGCATTAACGGTTGAACTTCTGTATTAAGATTGTGTTAAGATAATTCTTTTTCTTTGTTTAAGGCATATCATATTTTGGTATGGGGAATGCAAAAGGAGTGAGCTGTGCGGCTCACTCCTTGATTGTAATAGTTTCATTCTTTTTCTGATTCTTCAAAAATCCTAACCAATTCTTCTATTGCTTCAAATGGAATAAAGCAATCCTGATTATCATGAGCATATATTCTTTCGCCCGACGCATAGTTGATATCAATCTTTACACCGTACATATCAGGGAGTCCGCTTACTTTGCTGATATATCCATTATATTGGGCAAAATTATATTTTGATACGATTTCCTGAAGGTTTGTCATAAATGATGCATCCGCTGTGAAATCGTGTTCTTCTCCGGCACCTACTCTGTCACGCCATTTGATTTTAGATTTAACAGCTCCATCTTCTAAAACAGCATTCAGCTTATAATTTCTTCCAACAAGCTCGCTTTCTTCTTCTACAACAATGTTATAAAGCGAAACCTCAAATTCAAAGCTGATTATCTCTGTTGACTCTACGACCTTCGGCGAATTCTCTCCGCTGTTATATGTTTTAACTCCACCGTCTATATCGTCCGTATTACGTTGGGACAATCCACATCCGCAAAATCCCATTGTCATAAGCAAAATACTTATTATAATTCGTGACATATTATCACCTCGCATTTACTTGGCATTGATAAATCTATACAAGAATGTAACGACCTGTGCTCTTGTGCAGTTGCTGTCGGGACTGGAGGTGTGTTAGCGCTTGTTCCGCCTGTAATTCCGTTTTCTGCTGCCCACATAACTGCATCGTAGTAATACTGACCCTTTTTAACATCAACAAAAGTGGTTTTTGGAGTTTCCTGCGGTTTTTCTGTTTCATCATACCATTCGGCATTTTGATATACCGTGTAGTTTGAATCCTTATTTACCGTTGTAGCCGTTTTGTGCCATCGCCATGGCTCACCTGCAATCGGTTTTGGTATGCTCACTTCCACCCTGGTGATGAAATCCGATGCCGTAACAGACATCGGCAATAGTGACAGCATCATTATTAAACTTAATAAAACACCCAAAAATTTTTTCACTATTGAAATCACTCCTTATTTCTCTTGTATCTCACAAGATTCCCAAAACTGTCCTCGATAGATAATATATTCTCACAGATGGAATATTTGAATGTGCTTGGCATAAAATCTCCGACATAGTGAATTGTCACACTTTCGTTAGTGTAAGTATAAATGAAGTCTTTTTTTGCATCACCGAAAGAATAAAAGCCTTTTCCTTCAGACAGAAAATTATATGCACAAAAGGATAGCTCTGCGCTTACCCAACATCCGATAAGTTTATTATCCATAGCTATGCCCACGGATCAGCTTCTTTTGGAAGTCTGATTTCAGAAAGACACTGAATATCGTTTAAGAACCATTGTCCGGTTGAAGGCTTCTGACGAAGCTTTACAGAACGCATATTGTCAGCACCGCCACTTTTAACCCAGAGAGTTGCCCAATTTTCATTATCGAATGAATACGGATTTTCAAACACTTCAATAGTAAAAGGAGCAGAGGGAGCATATCCGTTTTCAGGTGTCGCTCCTATAAAATAGGAAAAAGGTATATAGTATTTATCGGTAAGTCGTTCTTTAATAAATTGCTTCTCATAAGGACTTACGCTTTCGGGGCCTTTCAAAAAATCAAGCATTTCAAAGGTAGCATCATTACTATTTTCAAATTGACATAACGCAGCCATCGTGAGCGCGACCGTTTTAAATGGTGTATCCATAGAAATTTCAGGAAGTGCCTGAAGTTCAGAAAGATTTGTGGGAAGTGTATTAAAAACAAATTTCTCCGAACGATTTTTACCTTTGCCGATAGAATTTACCGCATTAGTTACCGCTTTTGTTGCTTCTCTTCGGATTGTGCTTTCCGCCATTTGCTTCAAGGAATCAAAAAGTCCCATTATTTGTCCTCCTTCACATATCTGGTTGTCATAAAGGTAAAGAATCCTTCCTCATCAGTTGCGCAAGCCCATGTGTCTGCGGTTTCGCCATACGCTTCACCTTCAATTCCTGTATCAAACCAAAGTTTGCCGTCTCGTTCTTCCCAGGCCATAGGTCTTTCGCAGAACATATCACCACGCATAATGATTTCCCCGGCATCTACTGCCTCATCAATCATTTCCTGCGTAATATCCTCTGGAACAGGCATAAGCACGTATAACTTGCCATCTTCACATACTTCTACGCATGAGCCTGTCAATTGTTTTCTTTCTTTGATTTCATCGGCTACAGCTTCTTCGTCTGTTTCATCAATATACATCATTGGTGAGTTAATATACTCATCAGCACTCATATATGTAAGTTCCCCGTTTTCACCCATAACTCCTACAGAGTAAAAAATCCATTTCCCTGTATATTTCATAGTATCATCCTTTTCTTTCTTTACATTGTCCACCACTGTTTCAGGTGTTGGCGTGGTTTCAGGAGCAGTGGCAGAGCAGCCCGCCAATACAATTATTAATATTAAAATGTGTATAAAAAATGCTGTTTACTCCTTTATCTTAATCGTTTATAAATCTATATAGGAATGTTACAACCTGTGCTCTTGTGCAGTCGCTATCAGGTGAAAATGTTGTTGCACTTGTGCCACCGGTGATTCCGTTCTCCACCGCCCAAAGCACAGCATCATAATAGTAGCTGTCTGCTTTCACGTCCGTAAACGGATTGCTATTTACGCTTGCCTTTTGCTGACCTGCTGTTCTCCACAAGAATGTAACAACCTGCGCTCTTGTGCAGCTTTCATCAGGAGAGAATGTAGTATTACTTGTACCGCCGGTTATTTTACTGCCGAATGCCCATTTTACAGGTTTGTAGAAATAGTCGCTTGTTTTTACATCTGCAAACGGCAAAGTTATTGCTGCAGGCTCAGGTGATGCAATCATTCTGTGTAGGAAAGTAACCACCTGTGCTCTTGAACAATTTGCATCCGGTGAGAATGTGTTTGCACTTGTACCACCGGTAATTCCTTTTTCTGCTGCCCACATAACTGCATCGTAGTAATACTGACCCTTTTTAACGTCAACAAACGATGTTTTCGGAGTTTCCTGCGGTTTTTCAGTCTGTGTCGGCTTTTCAGCAGGTTTGTCTGTTTCCTCAGTTTTTTCGGTTTGAGTCGGTTTTTCTGTTTCGGTAGGATTTTCAGTTTCAGGTTCTTTTTCCGGCTCTTTTGGAGTTTCCTGCTTTCCGCCAAGAACGCCAAAGTTATAAACTAATGTAACCTCATCATCTTTTACATTGATGATTCTGTCAGGTTCCGCCCCATCCACATACGCCTTGATTCCATCCAATTTCATTTTAAAATTGGTTGTAACTCTGATGTGAGCTTCATACTCATTGCCTTCTTCAAAAACAGCGTTCTCAACCTCAAGGTCTTCGCCTGTAGTTACGTTTTTCCAACAAACGCCCCAATTTTCCACTTCTGTAGATGAATTTACAGGATAATAGTAGTCACTTAAACATACAGTAATATAATCAGGATTTGCGTCTGCTTTAGGTTTCTCAAGGTCATAGAGATAGATTGACTGCACTATATCATTAACAATTTCATCATCACGAAGGGTGAGAGGGAGATTCTCACTATTCTTTTTAAGCGGGCCGTAATAACTTTCCACATAACCAGTTCTCCACACCTCGGAGAAATATCCTGTATTGCTTGGGATGTGTCCGTTTATTGTGATTTTACTTTTATCAAATTCGCCATTAGCATCTTTGGTAAAATCATATCCGTCTTTTGCCTGCATACGGAAATAAATCTTGTAATAGTGTCCTTCTTCAAATGTATCGGACGCTTTAAGATGTTCTCTCGTACTCTCATCAAAATAGGAAAGTTCTGTTACCTCCCAATTTACATTGCCATTTTCCACATAGCCTTTAAAAATCGGAGCAGTACCAACTTTCGGTTCGACAATGTTGAAATTTACTTCACCAACCTCACCAATACAGTCGTATGATACATAATATCCACGTCTTTCTTCACCAAAACCACTCATTACCGTAGGATTTCTTCCATTGATGGTGACTTCATAGTTTTCGTAGGACTCATCCAACTTATATCCGTCTTCAGGTTCAACAAACACACTCAAGCCATATTCATGACCCACAGTAAAGGTTTCTCCTTCAAGCATATTGTGATTTGTCGTGTTATCGTCCCATTCTATGCCGTTTATTGCATTTTTATATACATCCATCAGGTCTGGAATTCGTTCCATCAGCTTTACGCCTTCGCCTGTAATCTTTGCGTTATAGGAAACCTTTTCGCCGGGTTTTGGTCTTGCAATTTCGATTGATACCTTGCCTACCGGCTTTGCTTGCGCAACCTCCGGGAATGTATATGAAGCAACAACCATTGCCCATCTCTGATATTCAAAAGCTTTTCCGGCTTTTGCAGTTTTGCCGTTTATGGATGCCTTTACATCTGTTGTTGTAGCAGTAGAGGCAAATTCGCTTCCTTTTCCGGCTTCAAGCCACACACTTACTGTATAACTATGACCTGCCTTAAAAGTATCGCCTGCTTCCAGGAATCTTTCGTCGGTTTCGTCATACCATTCAGGCTCTTTGAAAATCGTATATGTAGCATTCGAAGGCAGGCTTGCAAAGCGGTCATAAGGTGCACCATCAACCGGCTCGTCAATACCAAGTACGACAACCGACTGTATAATATCTGATGCAAAAACGGTCATCGGTATTAAACTTAATATCATTGCAAGGCTAAGTAACGCACATAAAAATTTTTTCATAATACCAGCTCCTTATTTAGCGTCATTTTCGTCAAAAACATCGCCGCATTCAGGGCAGAATTTTGGCGGATTCTGAGGATCTTCAGGAGTCCAGCCGCATTTGTCGCACTTATATAAAGGAGCTCCTTCAGGCTTCTTACTTCCGCAGTTTTGACAGAATTTACCCTGATTTACTGTGCCGCAAGTACAAGTCCAACCGGATGGTGCAGGCTGAGGTTTTCCACAGTTTTGGCAGAACTTGCCTGTATTATCTGCTCCACACTCACATTTCCATCCGCCCTGAGCTGCTCCGCCTACCTGCTGATTAACCATTGTGTTCTGAGTAGTATCTGCACCCTGCATAAAGTTAGCCATTGAGCCCATCATATTTCCTGCCATACCCATACCCATAAAGCCTGCCATTGCGCCATTTTCATTTGCGGCAGCAGTATTCATAGCCTGAGCAGTTGCACCTGCCATATGACCACGGAGCATATTGGCATCTCTGCCCATAGCAGTGCTTCTTTGGTACTCGGTGATTCTTGCTTCATCTTCTTCTGTTGCATTAACGGAAGATACGCCAAACTCGACGATTTCAACGCCACGTCTGTCTCTCCACTTGGAAGATAAAAGTTCATTTAGTTCATCTGCAAGCTGCATTGTATATGCAGGAATTGCGCCGTAATAAATGTTGTTCTGCGAAATCTTAAACATTGCAGGTTGAAGTGCGGTTAAAAGCTCTGACTTTAACTGTCCGTCAATTTCATCACGGGTAAATGCGTTTTCTACATTTGCACATACATTGGTGTAGAAAAGCATCGGGTTTGTAATTTTGTAAGAGTATTCGCCATGACAACGGATTTTAATATCAAGAGGTAATCCAATAGCCTGATCCATAATTCTGAACGGAATAGGAGAAGGAGTGCCATACTTGTTTCCCATAATTTCCTTTGTGTTGAAATAGTAAACTCTCTGGTCTTTTGCAGGCTCACCGCCAAAGGTGAAACGCTTACCAACCTCTGCAAAGCTCTTTTTGATGTTTTCACCAAGTCCACCATAGAAAAGGCTTGGCTCTGTGCCTGTGTCATACACGAATTCGCCCGGCTCTGCACATAATTCTACTACCTTGCCTGATTCTACAATCATCATACATTGTCCGTCATTGACATTGATGATGGAGCCGTTTGAAATAATATTGTCGGTTCCTTTTTTGTTAGAGGAGCGACCGCCTGCTTTTTTCTCACCCTTAACAACGAGTGTGTCGGCGTCTAAACTCTCACAGTAAAAATAATCTCTCCAGGAGTCTGCTAAAACTCCACCTAATGCTCCAATTCCTGCTTTTAATAATCCCATAATTTATTCTCCTTCCTGAACATATAAATTTTCATCCATTACTCCATAATCTGTTATATCCCACACATCGGGGTTTTCTAAAAGCTTTCCGTCTCCACCAATTTGAGGTGAGAATTTATGTCCGCTTAAATTTTTCTCTGTACTGATTTCAATATTTGAATGCAAATCAGATAAGTTACATTTAACGGTAAATGCTTCGCCGTTATATATGGTGTGTACTTCGCCTGTATCAAGATTTGTTATATCAACATCCTCTTTATATCTCGGCACAATCAAATACCATTCATCGCCCTCGTAATCAATGTGTCCAATCTGCTCAATGGCAGAATCATCCAAGTCAGCAAAAATTTCTTCAATATATCTATGACGAAACTCCATTCTGTCACCATATCCTAAAAATGCTACAGCAAACATCGGCTGACCGTCATATGAATCAAAATCAAAAACATTTGCATATATACTTCTGTAATCCGAATCCTTATACACCATACCTGTTTTGTCAGGCACTTGTGGTTTTTGTGGTACGCAACCGAATAAAGATGCAATTGCTGTGAAGAGAGCCATAAGCTTCATAATATTTTTCACCATCCTCATAAAATCACCCCGCATATAATAATTCTTCAAAGCATTCATCTTCAGGAATACCGTTTACTTTTCTCGGCCAATCGGAAACATCAATATTAAGCCTTACAACAGAGCCATTTTCTGTCTTTAAATCAACGAAAGTTTTTCCGTCTGTCTGATATGGTGTGAGTGATGTGCCAATAGGAAGCTCTGTTTTTTCCATTTCAGGCAGAAGCTCTGCTTCAAGAGGTATTGCTGTTTTTACATCATGACCGTAATTAAAGGTGTAGGCTTTATCTGTCATTTCTGGTTTTCCGTCTTTATCACTTAGTTTATAGGTTGCTGTAGCTCCACGGGTTCCCAATATTTCAAACCTTGTTTCAAGCCTTAAAAATTTAGAATTATTAAAGGCTTGCTTATACACTGTACCATCTTCAAAGCCTTCCTCTATATACTCATAATCAACTTCGGTACCATAAAGTTCCTGTGTCATTTTTGGAATATCGCCATTTATGTCCCAGGTACAGAACATATGGTAGTCATTGTCCGAGAACGAATCGGAATAAATATAATTTTTATCGCCGATATGTGCTAAATAGACATCAAAATCGTAGGCATAATTGATTTCATCGGTAAAGGTTTCCCCATTCACCGTAACCGACAGCATATTGTACGAGCCATATTGATCCGGCATTGTATCTACTTCAATGCAATCCTTTTTATCATCATTTAAGCTCAGGTCAAAATCAATCTTTTGACGCATTGGAAGCATCAAGCAAAAGTTTTCGGAAGGCGCTTTTGTATATTCTTCATTGAAAATATAGGGTTCTTCATCAAAATAAATTTTTACCGAAAGAGGTCCTACAGCATAAGCGGCTATATCATAAGGACTGAACCAGAATGTAATACCCTGATAATCAAGTGTCCAATTATAATCTTCCGGAGAATACTCTTTGAAAATCGTCCATAACTGATTCTCGCCGAAATTCAGATAATCGTATTTGGTACTCAGTTCTCCCTCCAGAATATCAGGCAAGCCCTTTAAGCTTTTCATGACATCGGTCAATACAAGTTTTTCTCCTGTCTCAGGATTGAAATTGGAGGTTATGTAATGATAATCGGGATGTGCGCCGCCGAAATGTACGAATACATCCTCTAAATAGCTTATAATCTTTGTGTCTGCTCTTTGCAGATATACTTTTGACTCTCCCTCAAGATAAAGAGGATTATATTCATCACCCGCTAAATCCTTAGCCGCTCCCGATAGTTCATACATCAATGCTTTTGCATCTTTCAATGCTTCATCGTTAAGCTTATCAAATGTCTTTTTAAGCTCCGGGAACTTCTTTTCATCATCTTCGGAAAGCTTCAGTTTGTCCCATGTTACATTACAAATTACTTTATTTTCATTCCATTCTTCGATGTTTTTATCTCCAAGCATTACCGAAATGAAGGAGATATCCTCTTTGGGAGCTTCATTAACAATAGTATTCGGCGTTTTTTGGCAGGAACAAAGAGAAAGCATAATACAAACCGCCAATCCTATACCTACTGTTTTTTTCATCATAAAAATGTCCTCCTTTCTCGTGAAGAAATTCTTCTTCTCAAAGCCCTTCCAACAAAGGTTGAAGGGTTTTGAGAAGAAGGGAACACTGTGGTTCCCTTCCGCACATTTTAAGTCTTTTAAGAAACAAAAATCTGTGTGAACAAATCTTTTATGTAGTCATCTGAAAGCTCTTCATCAGAAGGAGTAATTTTCAGACCCAAAAGACCGCTGTCTTCTGTGCCTTTGTATTCAAAGCCTACAAAACATTCTTTGTATTCTTCTTCGTCATCAACTTCTTTGTAGGTGTATCTGATGAGTTTTACAGGCTTTCCTTCATATTCAATGCCAAGGTCAGCCATTTCCTGTTCATAGAATGTGTAATCATCCGATGTTGCTCCATCAAAATAATACTCTACAAGTGGCACGTTACTGCTGATTCCTTCAAAATGCTTATATCCCATAATTTCTGCATCCCATGAATAATCGTCAGCAAGCATAATTACAATGTCGCCTGCATCTTCAGCATCCTCTGCATCAACTGAAAAGAATGCGCCTTCAGGCTTATAGAGTGTAATCTTTGTTTCGTCATCGCCGTAGGTCATATTGATTTTCTCTACTACATCTTCGGCTTCATCAAGTCCTTCCGAATATCCTGAATTGTCTGTGTCGTCTGAAACTTCTGCATTGTTACAACCAACAAGTGCAAAAACCATAATTCCTGCTAATAATAAAGCTAATAATTTTTTCATTTTAATTTACCTCCGTTTTATTTAGAACTGTTTTCTGTGCCTTTGTATTTAACAGAATTCAGGATATCCTGAACTTCCTGCTGATTGAAAATTGCTTCTATATCTGTTGTTTCTGTGTCGATAAGATCTGATCCGGGTGCTACATAAGCAAACAGGTATGCCTGATAATCACCTTCATCTGCAAGCTTCAAGCAAACTTCATATTCAAATTCATCGTAAAGCTGCATATATCCTTCATAGCCTGAATACTTAACTTCTTTGTAGCCTTCACCGCTCTCTGATGCAGCCCACTTATAGCTTTCGTAGCTATCATCAAAGAACATATAAAATTCCATAGAAAAGTTCTTTTCTTCGTTTATAAGCTCTGCCTCATCTGTATCTGTTTCAGAAGGAGTAGTTCCGTCTTTATAACCAACTGTAACTGTTGCGCTCATAGTTTCATCACTATCACAAACCTGTGTAAGAGTTACAGTGTTTCCACCGCCTCCGCAAGCAGCTAAGGACAAAACCATCAAGCCTGCCAGAATAATTGATACTAACTTCTTCATAACATAATGCCTCCAACATTTAGTTTATTTTTGCTTCTGCTGCGTCAGCACGACGAGTGTATTCTGCAAGACCGCCTGTATTGGCATCTTCCATAGCGTTCATATTTGCCTGAATTTCGGCTTTCTTTTCTTCAGACATTTCTCCGCCGTCTTTTGCAATCTTTACTGCGTCAATCGCCGTTTTTGCAAATGCAACAGTTCCCATGAGATCACGCTTTTCTTTTGTTGACATACCAAAGCTGAACAAGCCTTTTTGATCATCGTTTACACCGAAGATATAGTTGAAATGATGGATTGCATTTTCTGCATATTTAAGATAATTTTCCTTTTCTCTGTCATTTGTTGCAAAGCAAACGGTAATTTCTTCGGTTATGTAAGGATGAGCACGAAGTCCTTTTCTCATAGTAGTTATGTCATCTCTGCCGCCAACTAAAGTGATTTTGATACCGCCCTCGCCAAACACTTTTTTGGTTTTTCCGTTTTCATCAGTTTCTTCTGATTCCTCGATATACGGCTCATAGCTTGCCACCTGGTCATAGCGGAATAATTCTTTTGGATACTGTTCCTTGTTGTCCTTTGAACCATCTATGATGCGGAACATTCCGAAATCATCGAAAAATTCAATGCCTTGTCGGCTTGTTGCAGACGGATAACACTCGTGCTTTTGGACATTCGGTAGAATTACTTCTTTGTAAATTCTGTCAGAGCGTTTCATATACTCCATATGACCTCTTAATTCATCCTTGGTGAATCTGTACTTTTGGATATGGAATGAACACATATCATCGCACTTACCGCAGATATACTCATCCCCCTTAATTTTGGTACGATTTAACATTCCACACTCGCCTCCGCAAAAAGCACAAGTCTTTTTGCCGAAAATGTTTCTAAAGAAATCGCCTAATCCCATAATCTTTGCCTCCTTATAAATTTATGTTAAATTTAATTAACAACTCAGTTTACAATATCGCTTGTGTCCAAAACGTGTGTAGGCTGATATTTTACTACAATATCGCCACTCGTCGGTCTGACACCGTTTTCTCTGTTAAATACGATTTCGACGTTATCGCCTTTGGCTATTTCATCCAAAGATTTACCAAACATCTGAAAATCTTCTGCCACACCTATTGCGATAACCTTACCGTCTCGAATAACAGAAACCTTTTCGCCTTTTTTAAGAATACCGTCTGCCACTCTGCCTGTGAGAACGTTTTTACCTGAATCATCGTTGAGCGATTCATCAACAGACATGGAGAACGGACCGTAAACCTTGATTTTATCTGTTGTTACTGTTGTTCCTTCGCTGTCAGTTATTTCGCAATAAATTTTCCTGCCGAGAAGTGTATTTTCTTTTTCAACAGAAAGAACTAATGCGTCGCTTGTTACATCCTTTACATAATCGCCGTTTTCAATTTTGTCAGTATTGTTTCTGGAACCTGTATAGTAGAACCACTGATAGCTGTAAGGCGCTTTGCCGCCATATACCTGAACCTCAGCTTCATATTTTATACCATATTCATCTGCCTCAAAGCTTTCAGGCTGTTTGAGGATGGTAAGCTCTGTATCCGGAACTAATTGCTGTCCACCGTCAACAGGTTTGGTAGGTGTATTTATCGGTTCGTCTTGGGTATTATCTTTTTTGGCGGGGTCATCTAAGCTATCTGTTTTTTGATTATCTTTTCCCGGCTCCTCTGTTTTAGGTTCTTCCTTTGGTTCCTCTGTTTTGGGTTCTTCTTTAGGTTCTTCGTCGCCCGAGGTGCCCGGCATATCAAATTCAATTCTCTTATCATCATTCATCATACGAGAAATAATAGCCGCAACCTCGCTGCGCTTGATATTATCCTCAGGCCTGCAATTGTGAAGTGCATCAACGCCGGTGAGTATTCCTGCACGATACATTTTGTATACATAGATTGCATAAGGGGCATTATCCTTAACATCTAAGATGCTTCCGTCAGGGATGTTGTTTATATCCTCAAAAGCACTGTCAGGAAGAGCATTTGCAAAGATTTCTATATATCCTGCTCTTGTTGCATTCTGGTTATAGTCATAATTCCTTGTTGTTATATTGTTGATTCTGCAATAGTCCGCATAAGGTTGATACCACGGCTTGCCGGATGTAAGAGTAACATTACCATTTAGGTAAACCTGACTCATACAAGCCGCAAGCTTTACAGCCTCTGCGTATGTGAGAAGATCATCTGGAGCAAAGATTGTTTCACTTTTACCGTTAATAATTCCCGTATAAACAGCTTCTACAATTTCATCATGATACCACGCATCTTTTTTTACATCCTCAAAAGGATTTATCATTACAGGGTGTCCGCAAACGGTACATTTACCGTCGTTGAAGGTGTGTTCGCCAACATTGAAGAGTTCAAAGCATACCTGACATTCTTCATAATGGCTGTTCATATTCGCCATTTTCATAAGCTGGTGTTCATGCGGTCCAACGTCTTTCTTTCCGTCGCCTTCGGCTGCATATACCGCTGTCAATGTGGATGCACTCATCATAAGTGCAAGGATTACTGATAATACTTTTTTCATAATTTTTACCTCTTTTCTTTATTTTATATTATTTATTATTTACGGCCTAATAACTATAATATCCGACTTGTCGGAATTGTTTTCCTCAAATTTTACGTTTGCATCGGAAGTAACAATAACATAGGCTTCATCGGATATTCTCTTTACGCCGTTTTTGTCTGTTACAATACAGCTGAACTTGTAATCAGATGTAAGCTTCTTTTCATCAACAGCCACCAAAAGAGTATCTGTATAATAACCCTCTGCCCATGGGAATGCTTCTGTAATCTTTAGTGGGATTTCATTATCCGGAGTCTGTATCAGCCATTGATATGTAAACGGTCCGTTTGCACCCTCTGCCACTACCTTAAACTTCGCTTTTTCTGCGTGCTTTGCGGACACATTTTTCGGTTGCTGTGTTATAACAACATTTTCAGGAAGTAGCTTTGCCACATTTGAACTTACGCTATAACTTCCTTGTGTTACTTCACATTTGTATTCACAGTGACATATGAAATCAGCCTTCTCAACCTGTATTTTCAGTGTTGATGTTGTAGCACCCTTTGCCCATGTGTCGGTCGGCTCGATTTTTTTCCAACCGTTTGTGTTGTCATTTTTTATGTACCACTGATAGGTTGCATCGATGTTTCTCGTACGAGCATAGAATGAAACTTCTTCACCATGGTTTGCACGGACAGTATTTGGCTGATATGCGAGATACGGTGTTGTTTTAGGAACAACATACATATCACTTGCTGTTTTGGTAAAGCCTGTAGCATCGGTTACTATACACTTATATGTCATACGTTTTGAGAACTCAGCTTCATCGACAAGGAGTTCTACCTTGCCTTCCTCTACTTTGTACTTGTTATCGCTCTTAAGTTCTGTATAGTCGCCTGAGTTTTCGCTCTTATACCATTCATATGTGTATGGAGCTTTACCGCCGAAAACGTTGACGTGCAAATATGTTTTATCTCCAATATCTGCGGAGTATATGCCAGGTGTAATATGCATCCATGCCTTAAAGCCATAATTGCCCATGTTTACAAGTCTTTTTGCCAGTGTTTCTCCAAGATTTTCAACCACCCATGAATCATATGGAATTTTCTCCGGCTCTTCTATCAGGATTCCGCAATAATAGTTTTCCTTTACCTCATCAATGGATTTTTTGAACATTTCGATTTTTGTAGCAACGCCGAAAACCTCAATGCCGCGTGATGGCATATGCATCGAAACTGTTTCGCCGACTCTTAAAGCACCTTTATTAACTCTTCCTGTGAAAATATAACCGGACTTATATTTAACGACATCCTCTGGCGCGAAAATGAATGCTTGCTCAGGCAATGTCGCATAATCCGAAATTACTTCCTGACCAAGAGCATCGGTAACCTTACAACGGAACTGGCTTGTGAGCGGATTGTCCATGCTGAAGGTTACGGAAAGGGTTTTTGTTTTTGCGCCCTTAATGTATTCGCCGTTTTCCAGAGGAGACCATTGATTATGCCGGCTCCGTGCACTCCATTCGTATGTATATGGAGTTTTTCCTCCGGTAGCAGTTACGGTATATTTAAGATTTTCGCCCTCGTCTGCTCCGTCAATCTGCAGGGGCTGAACTGCGATTTCAAAAGGTTCATACATATCAGTTGTTTCTGCCTTTTGTGTTGAAGATTCTTCTTCCTTGATTTCAGGAGCAGGTTCTGCATCTTTTGGAATTTCAAGCTTTGGTTCTTCGGTTTTAGGTTCTTCAGTTTTGGGCTCCTCTGTTTTAGGTTCTTCGGAGGTTGTTCCCATACTGAACTTAACACGCTTTGTTTCGTCCATCATTCTTGTGATGATTGCTGCAACCTCACATCTTTTGATGTTATCCTCCGGCTTGCAGTTGTGATTGGCATCCACACCTGTCAGAATTCCTGCACGATAGAGCTTGTATATACTGATTGAACTCTCGTGAACCATCGGAACATCGGGAATAGAACCATCAGGAACATTATTTATGCCTTTAAGAGCCTCATCGGGAAGGGCATTTGCGAATATTTCCATATATCCTGCTCTTGTAGCCTTTTCATTAACGTTACTAACCTTATAGAAAAAGTTTTCTGTTATTATTCCGTGGTCTTTGGCATAATCAACATAAGTATGATACCAAGGCTTTCCTCCTGATACAAGGTACACGCTTCCGTCCTTATAAAGCTGATACATACAAGCTGCAAGCTTTATTGCTTCGGCATATGTAAGATTATCATCAGGAGCAAAAGTTGTTTCGGTTTTTCCGTTGATAATACCAAGTCTTACCGCATTATCCACATCTTCGTAGTACCAACTATCAGGTTTTGCATCGGTAAATTTGGAATAGTGTTCCGCATTTACAACCGATGCAAAACTCATAATCATTGTTAAGCATAAAATAAATGATAAAATTCTTTTCATAATTACCCTCCCAATTAAAAACTTCCGCCTCGTCCGCCGTGCGTTCTGCCGGAGGATGAGGTATGTGTGCCCGAACTTGATTTCGGTATTTCTGTTTTCGTAATCCTTGAATACAGGAATAAATCTCTTGATGTATCAATCCTCATACTTCCGGGCTTTATGTAATTTGAGGCATAATCATTTTCTACCGCTGTTTTCATTTTTTTGAGTTTTTTTCTCATCATCAAGAAAGCTATCAAAAGTGGAGCGATAAGGCATACTATAATAACTCCAAACAGATATTTCATACTGTATTGCTTTTCGTTATATGGCTTGCCATCCGTTGCCATTTGGAGAAGTTCATCTGTGGTTTCTATATAAACAGAAAACGCCTTATAGTAGTTATCATCTTCAAGATAAGGCAAAACCTTGCTTTCTAAGTATTTCAGTCCGTTTGAATTGAAATACTTTAACCCCTTGCCGTGTGTAGTGAAATGGTATTCACGGGTATCTGAGCAGATATAAAGCATTATGCCGTCATCATTTTCGCCTGCTCCGTAGCCCTGATAATCGTAAATATCATCTGCACTTGCTTCAGCTGTGCTTGATGTCATATCGCTTTCTGTATAAATTGCAACCTCAAAACCGTATTTTTCTCTGACCTTATCAAGCTCTTTTGAAAGGGAAGCAAGCTCAGACTGCATTAAGTATCCTGCATCATCTACGATTGCCGGATTTTGAAAATCTGCATACGCTGTTACCACAAAAGAAGTCGTAATCAAGAGCAGTACCAAACACGAAAAAATTCTTTTCATATCCATTCACCCCCTTAATGCAAAAGCATATATGCGATAGCTATTGCTACTGCATAGGAGATTCCTGCAACCTTCCAGAAATACTTCCACTTTTTACTGTTATCAATGGGGTATTCTCCAACTACTTTTCCGGTCTGACCATTGATTGCGAACTTATACATTTTGTCCATATACTTAATGTTGAGCATCCATACAGGAAGGAGCGAGTACCTTATCTTGCCATTTGAAAAGCCTACTCTTGAACTTTCGGGAATCACTGCAGTGTAACGGTTGGTAGTGTCATTAAATGCCTCAATGGTTGAATTTTCAACTCGCTCATTTGCTCGTTCAATACTATCCTCGGCACTGACGTCATATTTGTCAGCTAAATATCCCGAAAGATACGCTCCGCTAAACTCAACGGCATCTTCATAATTGAATGGTTCTACAGCTTCCATATATGTATTGTCAGCCTTTTTTGATGCATCCACAGGAATATTAGCAAAACCTATCTGTCCGCTGCGGAACAGCTTAAAATAATCTGTTTTAGTATAGTTATAATTTGAATCGCTCCATGCAGTTACCCTTTCTGCGTTGTAGCTAACCGCAGCATCACAGTCGCAGTCAAACATCCAAAACGGAACATACACGCCTGCCATTTCCTCGATTTTCTTTTTGTTCTTAAAGCTATCGGGAAGAAACGGTGCGTTTTTGAAATCTTTTTCAAAAGCTTCAATTGCCGCTTTCTTGTTTAACTTAAACGGGATTATGTAATCCGGTTTCAATGTTCCTTCAAACTGGCCTTTGACAATAGTGGAGTTGCCGCAATATGGGCAAACTGTTGAGCCAAGTGTATCATCACCTGAAATTTCCGCTCCGCAGGATGGGCAGGAATAATTTGAAAGAGTAACCTCGTTTGTGTCTTCATAGCTTCTCGGTGTATAGCTTTCCCAATCATATTTTGATGTACCGCCGGAATCGGCAGAGCCTTCTGTCATTTGCTGCATCGTTTCAAGTGGAAATGTATTGTCGCAAGACTCACATATTAAGTTCTGTGTTTGGGCATCAAACACTAAAGGTGCCGTACAACAAGGACATTTATAATTTTGTACCACGTCCATGAAATTTACCTCCCTTCATAATGGTAGAATGCTTATTTTGTGATTTTTACCTCATTATTTGCTTCCGCGCATTTCGTGCAACAAACTCCACCACTAAGCTCGTCTGAATATACAGAGCAATCTTCACAAACCATATCCCCGCATATTTCGCAACGGTTAAGGTTCAGTAGAACTTCATTGTTTGCACGTTCATAAGCCTTGCCGTGTTCACTTGCATAGATAATAGCTCTTGCTTCTTTTTCATCATTGGACAGAAACGTTTTCTGTGCAAAGGCACTGTTGAAGTTATAGGCCTTTGTCTGGATTGCCTTACCACAGCAGTCGCAATAGAAAACAAACTTAAACTGTTTCATTGATGATTCATCTGTGTATTTTTTTGTTATTGGACTCAGCATCGCACTACCTCCTTTTATTTATAGTATAATTTTACTTAAAAATCATAATTTTGTATATTACCCCTAGGGCTACTTTTGCAATTTCAGGGGTACCCTTGGGGGTACTTTTTGGCATTTTAGGGGTACCCCTGGGGGTACCATGCTCCATTTTACGTAAAAAACCGCCCATTTTTTCAATGGACGGTTTAATGGTCGGTTTTGTTATTTTCTTAAATATTTTTTTAATTTGATATACAGTTCAAGTCGGTTTGTTACATCAAATTTTGCGAAAATGGATTTTGTATGCTTTTTAATTGTGTTTTCTGTTATAAACAATTCGTCTGCAATTTCTTTTCGTTGTTTATTGGCAAGCAATTTTTCCAAGACCTCTTTTTCTCTCTCGGTAATCTGCTTTAAAATTTCATCAAAGCTTAATATATGCTCAATATCTTTTTCACTAAAGAGTGCTGTGTCATCAGATTGAATTGTTCCCGACAGGTATTCTTCTGCTTTCTTTGAAGTGCTTGCGATTATGATGCTTCCGTTTTCACCTCTGATACCGTACTCTTGTAAAATTCCATACAAAAGCAAGATGAAAAGCTCGGATATTACATAGGACGCAGTTAAAAATTCAAATCTACGGGGCAAGAACTGCTCTGCAAACCATATTACAATACCGCAAAGCACGGCACAAAGTAAAAATGTTGTGTGGAGCGTGGATGTGATTTTCTTTGTTACTGCGGAATATATAATTACAACCAGCATAAAAGAAAAGTACAATAGCAGATATATGTAGTAAAGCAAGTGCAAAGGACCGTAATCACGAATAAGCCTTGTTGCACCGTCTATAACTTCTATTGATACATTTTTATAATAGCAAGGCAAAAATCCCGGTGTAAGCGTTACAAAAAGTACGGCTATGCTGAAAAGATAAAGTATAGGCAGAAGCCACTTTTTATAATTAAGATTACACAAATTCAAAATCATTTTCAGCATAAGCAGAGGCAGAAAACCTGACCTAAATATGCAAGCCTGTTGCCGTTAAGTGCAAAGGAAAGACTTGGTGCAACCGAAATCAAAAACTGTCCCAAATTGCACACGAACACCGATATAAACAAAAGCAACAAACATATATCCTTTTTTCTGTCAACTGCGAGGCACACACCAATCAAAAACAGCGATATGACGCAGAGGATTCCATAAGCTATAATCATTTCAAATTCCTCCATCATATATTTGTATTGTCAGATAAGTCTATTTCTATTCCGTTTCTTTGACAGAAGGAGTAGAACTTGCCAAGCAGAGCAAGCTGTGGCTTTCTGTTTTCTCGTTCCCATCTGCTTACCGTTGCAAAGGAGATACCCATTTGTTTTGCAAGCTCCTCCTGACTGAGCTGCAAATGCATACGAACAAACTTTATCTGATCTTGAAAGTCCATTGTCTTAACTTTTAATATAATTCCGTTTTCCACAATAGCACCTACCCGAATAATTTTCCTAATATATCACATTATAGCATAATCAGTCATAAGTTTCAATAGATTTAAGAAATTTCAGCAATTTGGCGGTGAGATTTTTTGCAAAACATTTGTTAAGCAAATATGTTCATGCGAACAAATGGCGTAGGTTATGTGGGAACACTTTTTCTTTAGATACTCCAGCACTCTCACACAACTGTTTCATTGATTTCCATATCGAGTGCCTGTCCACAGGATGACCTTTTCTTGTTACGAATACACTTCCCGAGGTGATATGTTTTTCCTTTATATATTTTTTAAGGAGAGTACACAATTCTCTGGGAAGGCGGCACTACCGATTGCTAGCTTATGTAACATATCAAATTAAGGAAAAAGTGTAATATAAACAACCAAATTCTGCTCAAATATTGACTTTGATGTGATGAATGTTATAATAATTGAAAAACACCGAGGAGGTAAAATAAATGGCAGTACCAAAACCATGGACAGATATCAGGACAGAAGAATTTGCAGACGGAATTGCGGTTGAAGTGTGGGGCAGAAAATACACCTTCAAAAACAGCCTGTTTCCGACATCAGTTATAAGCTTGGGAAAAGAGCTTTTATATGCACCCGTTGAGCTTGCGTTAAAGTTTGGCTCAAAGGAAAGGGAAATATACGGTTATCAGTATCGTGTAATGGAAAAAAGTGAGGAGAAGGTTACAGTTCAGATTGCGGCGATTTGCGAGAATATTGTTGTAAATTCGGCTGTTACCTTTGAATATGACGGCTATGTGGGAATAGCCCTTAATATTGCACCGTTTGGCATCTGGAGCGTTATCAAAAACAGACCGCCTGAAAACGGTGAGTTTGATATGCTTGAAAGGGTTTCACTTAGGGTTAAGCTGAACAAAGAGGCATCTACGCTTCTGCACTACTGGCCTAATGGCGAGGACAGTATAAAGAGTGAGCCATATGTTGTGCCAAGCAGTGAATACAAAGAGCTTGAGCTTCCGTTTAAGCCGTGTGTATGGTCAGGCAACGAGGAGTACGGACTTAATATCTGTATGGAAAGTGATGAGATGATGCAGCTTTCCGATGTGAATAAGTGTATTAAAACCTCTATGAATGAGACTTATAACGAAATAGAATATACACTTATTGACTCAACTCCTATCGAATGGGCTACACGACCTGAAAACTATGTGAGTACGCACGAGCCGTTGTGCTTTGATTTCATTATCCAAGCAACACCTGTAAAGGAATTCAGTCGTCAGCTTGAAAACGACTGGAGAAGCTTCCACACCTCATGGAAGGCAGATAACGATTATGAAGCGATTGCAAAGCTTGGAACTAAGTGGGTTATCTTCCACGAGAACTGGGCGCTCATTCAGAATTACGGTCCTGCAGTGGATGCAGAAAAGCTTAAGGCGGCAGTTAAAAAATGCCACGAGCTTGGTATGAAAACGATGGTTTACTTTGGCTATGAATACGCAACCGCTCATCCTGAATGGAACAAGAATCATAAGCAGTATTGCAATATCAACCAGAGAGGAACAATGACTGGTGGTTGGACAAGAAGCAATATTCATCAGCGTGATTTTATTGTATGCTATAACAGCGATTACAGCGAGGAGATGCTATCCCGAGTTGATATGGTAATGCGTGAATACGGTGTTGACGGAATTTATACCGACCAGACATATGTGCCCTGGGGCTGCGCAAACTTAAAGCACGGCTGTGGCTACACCGACAGAAACGGTAAGCTTCACGTTACATACCCGATAAATGCCTTAAGAGAACACGTCAAGAAAATGTATGCGGCAGTTCACGCAAATGGCGGACTGATAGATGCACACCAAAGCACCTGTTGCCTGATGCCGACTCTTGCCTTCGCAGATACATACTTTGATGGCGAAAATCTGCAGGAACTTATAGCAAAGAAGCTTAACGAGTTTGTGAGTATGGAAGCATTCAGATGCGAATTTTTAGGCAGACCCTTCGGACTTGTATGTAACTTTGTTACCGTTCTTTCAGAAGGATTTACAATGAGAAATCTGCTGTCTTTGACACTCATTCATAATGTAACCGCACGTGCGTGGGGCAGAGACCTCGATATAGTGTCAAAGGTATGGGAAGGCTATGATGCCATCGGCGTTGTTGATGCAAAATGGTGTCCGTATTGGGAAGGTCAGTCAAGCCTTAAAACAGAGGATGATAATGTGTACATTACCACATTTGAAAAGGATAACAAGATACTTGCCTTTGTATCACAGTTTGATAAGATTGCGAAGAATGTTGAAATCACATTGCCCGAAAAGTTCAAAAATGCACGAGAGCTTTTTGACGGCAATACCTTTGGTATAGAAAACGGCAAGCTCTCGGTAAATCTTGAAAACAAGACTTCATATGCGTTTGTCATTGAATAAAACAATAGAAGCCTGAGCTTTTGAACAGAACCAGTAAAAACGGACAATAGAAAAAAATCACCCCTATGGTATAATAAAAATATCATAGGGGGAATTTTTATGCCAAGAAGTTATCATCACATTAAGGATTATGAAAGCGAGATTTTAAAACTCAAAGAAATGGGCTTTACTAAGCAAGAAATCGGGAATAAATTAGGCTTTAGCAAAGATCAAATCCACAATTTTTTCTCAAACTGTTTTCTTACAATGTCTTAATAGTACCTGCTCTGTAAGCCTTTACCAGCTGACCGAGTGCATCTATTTTCTTTGCTGTTTCTACTCCCTTGTCGGTGTCTGCGACAAGTAATCTTTCCCTTGCCATTTCAACAACGGTTAGCGTAGAGTGGATATCCTCGTCATTAACTACTGCGTCTGGAACAGAGGTAAAAGCTGAATGCTCGGACAGAAGAAGCCCGTGCGAGTTAAAGAGCAAGGTATAGCCTGCAATTCCTGTATGCGGCTGATATGCCTTAGAAAGTCCGCCGTCTATCACCAAAAGCTTTCCGCCTGCTTTAATCGGACTTTCACCCTTTTTGATATTAACCGGTACGTGTCCGTTTATAATATGTGAGAACTCTCTGTTTTTAAGACCGAACTCCGCTAAGATTTTTTCACATATTTCACGGCTTGTGATATGTGTGTAATATGGGTTTTTAACTTCGATGTGCGTTTCCTTGTCATCTAAAAAGTACCGTTCAAAGGAAGTCATTTTACTTTTGCCGTATAGTGGAGATTTTACTCCGCACCACAGATACCACATAAAATCAAGACCATATGTGCGTTCGAAACTACCTTCTTTGCTGAAGTAGCCTTTACGTGCAATTTCCTCGCACTTGTCAAGAAGCATTTTTCCGCTAACGTTTTCTCCAAGAAGTGTAAGCTTGGCAAAGCTTGCATCGGAGTTCATCGGGATACAACCGTGATAGAGAAGATTACCGTTATATGAAAGATACATACTTCCTCTGCGGAATAGAAAACGTATATGCTTCTGAAGCTTTTCTGAATGTAAAAAGCTTACACGTAAGCCCTCCATAAGCTCTGCTTCTTCGGCAGTAAGAGTGTACGGACTTTCTGGGTCTACCGTAGGGAGATTAGTGTCGAGCATAGGATAATCCTTGTCGTTGATTCTTACAGTACCCTTTTCGAAATCAATCTTATCTAAAAGCAGATGATTTTCCATTTCGAATTCCGGATGTGCTGCAAGAATTTGTCCCTCAAGCTTAAACTGAATTATCGCAATTGCCTTATGAATCTTTGCCCAGTAATTAACATCATGCTGCGATACATTTACACCATTCGGATTACGTGGGATAAAACATTCGCAAGGGTCATTGGCATAGGTTTCAAGAGCGAATACAGTAAGCGGTCGCATATTTATGCCGTAGCCATCTTCGATACAGTCGAAATTGCAGTATTTTGTAGAGGTGGTGATTGTGTTTGCAATACATGCAAGATTTCCTGCTGCAGCACCCATCCACAGAATATCGTGATTACCCCATTGAATATCAACACTGTGATATGACATTAGCTTATCTAATATAATATCAGCCCTCGGACCACGGTCAAAAATATCTCCGATTATATGCAGTCTGCCTATTGCAAGGCGCTGAATAAGAGCAGACATTGCAACAATTACACTGTCCGCCTGTCCTAATTTTATAATATTATCAATTGTGCTGGCATAATAAAGGGATTTGTCATCGTCATAAGCAACATCCTCGTGTATAAGCTCGTCGATAATATCGCCGTAATCGTCAGGGAGTGCGCGTCTGACATCCGCACGGGTGTATTTTGTTGCAACAATACGGCAGATTTCAATAAGCTGATATAGAGTAATTTTATACCAGTCATCGAGGTCGGTAACTGTTGCTTTGATATGCTCAAGCTTTTGCTCGGGATAGTAGATAAGAGTTGCCAATGTACGTCTGTCCGACTCGGACATGGTTTTTGCGAATACAGACGAAATCTTGTCCTTTATAACGCCAGAGGCGTTTCTTAGAATATGTAAAAATGATTCATATTCGCCGTGAATGTCGCTCAAAAAATGCTCTGTAAGCTTGGGGAGCTGTTGAGTAGACTGCAATTTAATTATTTCAGCACATGCTGAAGCGATGGTCGGATATTGCTCGGAAAGCAAAGACAGATATTCTGTTGTCATATTACATCGCTCCTGTCATTGTCAGAATCAGTTCACTTATATACACCGCTGCTGCTGCAAGCAATGCTGTTGCGAGCAAACCTCTTTTGCAAAATGCCGCAATACACGCAACCAAAAAGCCTGCAAATGCCGAAACCATACTGCGAGTTGCATAGAGTATGGCAGGAAAGGTCATCGCTCCTAATACGGCATAGGGTATATAGTGGAAGAAATCACGCAGAAACTGAGATTTTATTTCCTTTTGAAATATTGTGAGAGGCAGCATCCTTATAAGATAGGTAACGGCTGCTGTAACCCAAAGTACGCCAAAGTAGTATTTCATTTTCTTTTCTCCAACCTCTCAAGAACTGTGTTGTAACCGTCTGCACCGTAAGAAAGAGCGCGACTCACACGGCTTATGGTAGCAGTTGAAGCACCTGTGCCTGCAGCTATGTCGGTATAGACCTCGCCTTTTTTTAGCTTCATTGCAACCTCAAGACGCTGGCTCATAGACCGAAGCTCACTTACGGTACATAAATCCTCAAAAAAGCTCCAGCATTCTTCTTCTGTTTCTAAAGTAAGAATTGCACGCATCAAATTCTGCATATTTTCATCACGAAGTTTGTTTTTCATTGTATTTATACTCCTATTATAAAGGTATTATATACATTGTAGCACTTTCGCACGCGAAAGTAAAGTATAATTTTACACAGCATCGTACATATTAACAGTAATGGAGGTATGGTATATGCTGATTCCCTTAATTAGAACCTTGATATTATATTTTTTGGTTGTTACTGCAATTCGCATTATGGGCAAAAGACAGATTGGCGAAATGCAGCCGTCCGAGCTTGTGGTTGCTATTATGATATCCGACCTTGCATCTATTCCTATGCAGGAGGTTAATATTCCGCTTGTTTCGGGAATAGTGCCCGTTCTTACCTTGCTTGTGGCAGAAGTTTTTATGTCCTTCATATGCCTTAAGAGTGTTAAGTTCCGAAGGATTTATACAGGTGAACCGAGTATTATTATCTATGAGGGAAAAGTCCTTGAAAAAGAGCTAAAAAAGCTTAGGTTCAGCCTTTCAGATTTAATTGAACAGCTTCGCATAAGCGGTTGTAACGGAATTGGTGATGTGCAGGCAGCGGTTCTGGAAACAAACGGTCAACTAAGTGTCTATAAGAAAGCACAGCCTGTAACGTGCGATGACCTTAATATACAACGCAAGGGTACAGTTAATATACCATTTCTGCTTGTTATGGACGGGGATGTTGACCACAAGGAATTAGAGCGTGCAGGTAAGGATGAAAAATGGCTTAATAATATGCTGAAACGCCATGGCGAAGAGGATATAAGCAATGTTTTTATAGCAGAGTTGTCGCCGGACGGCTCGCTGTTTTTGCAGAGGAAGAGTGAGAATAAATGAAAAGTATATATATTGCAGTTGCGGTATCGCTTGTGCTTATCGCAGGCTCGATTGCAAGCAGTGTGTATGTAAAAAATGCCGCAGATAAGCTTGAAATGCGTGCAGAAATTATCGAAAGACGGATAGAAAAGGAGGATTTTGCATCGGCACTTATTGCGGCAGATGAGCTTGACAGGCAGATAGAAAAGTCAAAAACTCTTCTTTGTGCAGTCGTTGACCATAAGGATATTTATGAAATAAAGAGAAGTCTTTTTGAACTCAGATGCTATCTTGATGCGGAGGAAGAAGCTGATGCTCTTGCTCATTGCAGGGCAATAGTTGCCATTACAGAAAAAATCTCCGATAACGCACTTCCGTATGTTTATAATATTCTGTGATTTTATTCTTGTGTAACATTGCTATTGTTTTTGTGAAATGTGTGTGATATAATGAGTTTAACTGAGTTCTGACTTGGTAAAGGACAGTATAGACAACGTAAATGTGATAAAAACAGGCGATTGGATTGAGTTATAAGCGAGGGAAGGATATGTACACAGATAAAAACGGAAACCAATGGTACAAAGTAGGACTGCACACACATACAACCCTTTCCGACGGACGTTTGACTCCTGAGGAAATGGCTGAAGTTTATAAAAATGCAGGCTTTGATGCCGTGGCAATAACAGACCACTGGAAATATTATCCTGAAGGTGAAATAAACGGTCTTAAAATTATATCAGGCTGTGAATATAATATTGGAAGCCATAATACAATAGATGGTGTTATGCATATAGTGGGAATAGGAATGAAGGAAAACCCGAACTTAGAGCGTGCAACTACTGAAAGACAGCAGGCGATAGATGCTATAAATCGCTTGGGCGGTATGGCGGTACTGGCGCATCCGGCGTGGTCATTGAACACCAAGGAAGATGTTAAAGCCTTAAATGGTTTTTCGCTTCTTGAGATTTATAACACAGTTTCTGCAGTTGAGCAAAGCAGCAGACCGTATTCCGGCTACATAGCAGATGTTCTTGCAAATGATGGTATAGAGTTTCCGCTTATTGCAACCGATGATGCTCATTATTATAACGGCGAGGACGAAGCGAAATCATACATAATGGTAAATGCCGAAAGTGGTGAAGTTGAGGATATTCTTACGGCGATAAAAGACAGAAGATTTTATTCCACACAAGGTCCGCAGCTTTATATAAAAAGAGAAGGGTATAAAATTATTGTTGACTCAAGCGAATGTAGGATGATAAATTTTCTGTCAAACTCCTCGTGGGAGGGGGACAGAGTAATTCGTGGTGAAAAGCTTACTCATGCGGAATATGCTATGAGGGACTACGAAAGATGGGTACGTGTAGAGGTTGTTGATGAAAACGGCTGCTATGCGTGGAGTAATGTTATTATGAAATAAGACTAAGGAGAAGGGACTATGAATTCAGCATATCTGTATCTTCAGCTTTATCGTTTGTTTGATGAGATAACACCGATGCCGGTTGATTGCGGTAGCTTGTGCGATAAGGCATGTTGTCAGGGGGATGACGGCGGTATGTATTTGTTTCCGGGTGAGGAGAGAGTGTATCAGCTCTTAAAACCTGATTGGATAACCATTGAGGACTCGGATTTTACATACACATTTAATGGCAAGAAAAAGACGGTTAAGATTGCATTTTGCAAGGGTGAGTGCGACCGATATCAAAGACCTCTTGCTTGCAGAATTTTTCCGCTTACCCCGTACCTTAAGGATGGGAAAATTACGGTTATTACAGACCCGCGCTCTAAGGCGGTCTGCCCGCTTGGCAAAGCTCTGGAAGTTAAAGACTATGACCGTAGGTTTGTAAAAAACGTGAAGAACGCATTTGTGTTGCTGTCGAAAAATGCAGAATTTCTGGCATTTTTGAAGGAATATACGAGTTATTTAGATGAAATCGGTAGATTTTTCTGAAGATATTTAAGAGAGGGTGGAGGATTTGGAAAAGAAGGGAACGTTTATGGGGTGTCTGAAGAAACATAAGGGGCTGACAATAACCATAGCTATTGTTGTAGTGCTTGTTGCGGCTTTTGCTGTGTTGAACAGTATGTTACCCGGTGCAGGTAGAATAGCTGTGGGTGTAACAATTGATGGTGATAGAATAGGCGGTATGACTTTAGATGAGCTGGAAAGCAAGCTGGAAGCAAACGACTATTACGATAACAGAACTCTTGTGTTTATAGGCGAACCGGATACAGAGGAGGTTATGGGAACAGATATCGGACTTCGTGTTGATGCAAAGGCAACTGCTGAAAAAGTATATAATATTTGCAGGGACGGTAACTGGTTCAATAATGTTAAAAATGCACTTATAATAAGATTTGCAAGTATGGAGATTATTCCTGTACCGACTGCGGATGAGATGCTTGATGAGCTGATTTATAACAGAGGTGTGCGTAAAAACGGTGAGATGACCAGTATAACACTTGAAGAAGTGTCTGAAACGGAGCTTTTGATTAAACCTGCGGTTCCGGGACAAAGTGAGGATGTATCTGAGAGCAGAAAAGAAGTGTTTGCGCAAATTGAAAGTGGGAATACAGATGCTATAAAGCTTGAGCTTCCTGCAAGCGGTGCTGAGCAGGTTACTGCAGATAAGCTGTATGAGATAGTTTACATAGAGCCTGTAAATGCAGAGTATAAGATTGAGAACAGAAAGCTATATATAACGGATGAGGTTGTAGGCAGAAGTGCAGATAAGGCTGAAATAGAGCAAAAGCTGGAAAGCTTTAATGCCGGAGAGGAAATAACTCTGACTATTACAAAAGTGTTGCCTGAGGTTACGGCGGCGAGTCTTAATAAAGAGCTGTTTGAAGCAGAGCTTGGCAGCTATACAAGCAAATACTCGACAGGTGCGGCAAATCGTGCATATAATGTTTCGAAAGCAGCTTCAAGTGTAAACGGAACAGTTCTTATGCCGGGCGAGGTTTTCTCCTATAACGAAGCTATCGGAAATCCGTCTCTTGCAAACGGATATAAGATTGCACCTATATTTGCAAACGGCAAGCAGTCTGAGGGTGTAGGTGGTGGAGTTTGTCAGGTAAGCTCTACGTTGTATTGCGCTGCTTTATACTCTAATCTTGAAATAGTAGAAAGACGTAGCCATTCACTGACTGTTGCATATGTACCGAAAGGTCAGGATGCTACCGTGTCTTATGGCTCGGTTGACTTTAAGTTTAAGAATAATACCGATAAACCGATTAAGGTTGAGTCAAGTGCCACAGGCGGTATATGCAAGGTAAGAATTTTAGGCGCAAAGCCGACGGTAAATCGTGAGGTTAAGGTTGTAAATACGACAGTATCGGTAAGTCAGCCGACAAGAAATGAGACGATAGACCCATCAATGCCGGCAGGTGCCAGCAAGGTTACATCAAGCGGTAAAACCGGATACGTAGTAGATTCTGTACGTATTGTAACAGAAAATGGTAAAGAGGTTAAGAGGGAAAAGCTGACTAGAAGTACATATAGAATGGTACCGACAGAGGTAACGGTAGGAACAAAAGAGACAGAAACACCACATCCTACACCGGAATCTGCACCGGTAACAGCAGAATCGACAGAAACAACGGAGCCGCCACAATCACCTGAGCCTACTGTTTCACCGACTAAGGAGCCTACCGAGGAAACGATAGTAATACCAACCGAGGAGCCTGCTGAAGAGGTATAACGTGAAAAACGAGCTGTGCATTTTATCTCTTTTTTAGGATGAGAAAGAGCGGGGTAGTTGACAAAATTGCAATTATATTGTACAGAATTGTTACAAACTAGTGTTTTAGATAAATAGGAGGAGAAAAGTTTGAAGAATATAGAAATAGGCGGAAAATTTTCCGCATCGGCAATTTCTCTCGGATGTATGCGAATGGGCGGACTTAGTGAAGTACAGGTTGATGCTGTTATGGATACAGCTTTGGAAAATGGTATTAACTTTTTTGACCATGCGGATATTTACGGCAAAGGGAACGCAGAAAAGGTTTTCGGAGAATACTTGAAACGCCACAAGGGTATAAGAGAAAAAATGATGATACAGACAAAGTGTGCCATCCATGACGGACAGTTTGATTTTTCAAAAGAGCATATTTTGAAATCTGTTGACGGAAGTCTTTTGCGTCTTGGAGTAGATTACATTGATGTTTTGCTCCTTCATCGTCCCGATACACTTATGGAGCCTGATGATGTTGCAGAGGCATTTGATAAGTTAGAATCATCAGGCAAAGTAAAATATTTCGGAGTATCAAATCAAAATATGCTACAGATGGAACTTTTGAAAACTGCGGTAAAACAGCCTCTTATTATCAATCAGCTTCAATTTTCCGTAACCGAGGCAGGTATGATAACATCAGGAATGAATGTGAATATGAAAAATGCCGAGTCTGTAATGCACGATGGTTCTTTCTTAGAATACAGTCGTATCAAAAATATTACCATACAGGCATGGTCCCCATTCCAATACGGATTTTTTAAGGGCAATTTTGTAGATAACGATGAATTCCCGGAGCTGAACGAAAAACTTGCCGAAATAGGCGAAAAATACGGTATTACCAAAACAGGTGTTGCGGCTGCGTGGATACTTCGTCATCCTGCAAATATGCAACTTATCGCAGGCACAATGAATCCTGAGCATTTGACTGAAATTTGCAAGGCATCGGATGTTACGCTTTCTCGCTCGGAATGGTACGAAATTTACCGCTCTGCAGGACATATGTTGCCGTAATGATGTAGATATGAAAAGGCGGAGCTTAGGAAAGCAAATCCGTCTTTCATCCTTGCGAGGCAAGGTTATATTCATAAGTGGATTTCTTCTGTCAATAGACGGATTTAGTTAAAACAACCGCCAATCTTTATACAAGATTGGCGGTTGTTGGTGGGAGAGGATGGATTCGAACCATCGAAGCTAGAAGCAACAGATTTACAGTCTGCCCCCTTTGGCCACTCGGGAACTCTCCCATATGAAAAGGACAATTGCTTGTCCTTTTATTTGTGGAGCTGGTGATGGGACTCGAACCCGCGACCTGCTGATTACAAATCAGCTGCTCTACCAATTGAGCTACACCAGCATATTATGGTGGGAGTTACAGGGCTCGAACCTGTGACATCCTGCTTGTAAGGCAGACGCTCTCCCAGCTGAGCTAAACTCCCGCGTATAAAAAGGTTTGGTCGGGATGACAGGATTCGAACCTGCGGCCCTCTGGTCCCAAACCAGATGCGCTACCAAACTGCGCTACATCCCGTCATCTGTGATGGGCTTCGCTTTACGCGACTTATATATATTACCACAGATGCAATAGTTAATCAATCGTTGATTTTCCTGTTATTTGATTATTATGCCCTGATTTTACAAAAATATTTACTGTTTTCTTCGAAATACTTAATTATTCTTTGTTTTTCTCTTGTTTTTACACTTCATCCCTGTATTGTTTTGGGGTTTGACCGGTATATTTCTTAAAAATTGAGTAAAATGACTTCATATCGGTAAAACCGCAGGAGAGTGCGATGTCCGAAATAGTGTCATTTGTAGCTGTCAGAAGTCTTAAAACCTCTTTAATTCGTATTTCTGTCAGAAACCCGTGGATTGAAGAGCCTGTTTCCTTTTTGAATATCTTGGAGAGATAGTTCTTGCTGAAAAACATTCTGGATGCAATCTCATCTACCTTGATTTTCATACTGTAATTATTTTCGATATACTCAATTACAGCTTCGACAATATGCTTTTGCGTATCGGTGAGGGTGTTTTTTTCTGAATTTCCTAATTTACGCAATAGTTTTATAATTATCTCTGCAATATAGAGCCTTATAAGATTTACATATCCCGTTTTAGAGTTTTTATATTCATCGTAAATCTTTTCAAAAATTGAGCCGATTTCACGGTTGCAGTTGGGAATCAGGTTAAATCTCTCCTTAAACCCTATTTCGTCGGGGAATATTGAATAGAACAAAAAGGAGTTGGCAAGCAGTGAAAAGTCGTCGCTTGAAAGGCAAGAGTTATCTAAAAATTCCGGTGTAAACATCAAATCGTATGCTAAGAATTCCTCGTTGCAGGTGGTATCTGCTATAAATGCGTGTACCTCGTTTGCGTTTATAACCGAAACATCGCCCTTTTTGACAGAGTATTCGTTATTACCTATAATATGCTTCGCACGTCCCGAAATTATATACACAATCTCAATAAATTCGTGCCTGTGCAGTACGCCTACAAACTCCTTGCACTCGTTTGAAATATGAATATGTACGTTATTATTTTGCTTGAAAAAGTATTCCTTCTTAAGCGTAACGATATTATCCGACATACTGCTCACCTCACTTTAGAACATTATACTATAAAATAATTCGGGTGTCAATTTGAAAGGTGTCAAATCGCCACAAATTAAATTACTTTTCCCATAGAAACGAGAAAGATTATTGTATATAATTCAAATATGAAAGAAGGTGTGTTAAATGCCGGGAAAGAAACAGTGGTACATTGTGGACGGATACCGTCCGTCGCCTACACCCGCCCCTGATGCAGACTATAAAGGGCACGAAAGTGTGATGATTCTTAACACAAATGAACAGGATGCAAACATTTTAATAAACATCTATTTTGAGGACAAAGAGCCTGTGGAGAATATTAAAATGACCGTACCTGCAAAGAGGATCAAATGCTTTGTAACCCACGATAAAAAAGCTTTAGGCGGTGTTGAGCTTGGTGTCGGTGAGCAGTATTCTATGGAAATAAAAAGCGATATAGGTGTAATTGTTCAATACGGCAGACTTGATGTTCAGCAATCAAATATGGCATATATGGCATTGATGGCACAAGGAGAGTGAGATAAAATAATATGTATCTTTTCAGACAAATCTCAATAATTTCTATTCCCATCAACACAGAGATGGCTTCATATGCCGTGAGATTGATATTGCAACGGGTTATGACAGATTTACGCGGTTTGACCCGTCAGCGACAGGGCCGGAGATAATGGCTTGGAATGAGTGGGAATATTACCGTAATTTCGGGGACAAAGAACGTCTTTCTAAGGTATTTGCGCCGCTTATGGCATATAAACTTGCTTGAGGAACACGGTGTGAGAAAGTATCCTTTCGGAGCGAAAGGAGAATTAACACTTATATGCAAGCCGAGGAATAGTAAGGGTGAAAAGCCAAAAATTGTTTTTGAGTCAAACATACCTGTGGAAATTGAGGTAATATGGGGAGAAGATAAGTCAAAAAGCATTAGAGTAAGTAAAACATAATAGTTGTAAAATGTGGAAAAGGAGATGATAGAGTGAAGGTTAAAAGTGTATGCGGTCTTTTAGACCGTAAGGATTTGGGTACGGTTACAACACACGAGCACGTATTACTTGACCTAACTGCCTTTTATCAGGAGCTGCCGGTAGAGGGCATAGACGACCCTGCAACGCAGAAGGTGGAAATGTGGAATCTGGGTATTTTAAGCCGTGATTGCTATGCCTTAAAGGATAATCTTCTGCTTGACAACGAGGAGGTTGCCATAGACGAGCTTAATTATTTCAAGCGCGCAGGCGGTGATACCGTTGTGGATGCATCGCTCCCCGGTATCGGCAGAAACCCGGAGGCACTTGTCAGAATTTCAAAGGCGACGGGACTTAATATCATTATGGGTACGGGCTTTTATGTGGGCGAGACACACCCGAAGGAGTTCGACAGTATGACCGACTCGGAGATTGCCGAGCTTATGGTAAAGGAGCTTGACGAGGGCATAGACGGTGTTTGTGCGGGTTATATAGGCGAGATTGGCATAAGCGAGATTTTTGATGATAAGGAGCGCAGAGTCTTAAGAGCGGCGGCTATAGCGAGCAATAAGACAGGTGCGGCGATAAATGTTCATATTAACCCATGGACTACAAACGGCATTGAGGCTTGCGACATACTTCTTGCGGCAGGCGTTCCTGCCGAGAGGATTTGCATAAGCCATATTGACGTAGAAAACAGAGAGGACTATATTTATGCCATGCTCAAAAAGGGCGTATATGTTGAATTCGATAACTTCGGCAAGGAATATTACATAAGACGCGAGGTGCGAAATTCCGGCTACGGCCTTTTTGTACACGATACCGACAGAGTAACTCTTCTTAAAAAGCTGATAGACGACGGATTTATAAATCAGATTTTGCTCTCGTGCGATGTGTGTCTTAAAAACCTGTTGCACAAATACGGCGGTTGGGGATACGACCACCTTTTGAAAAATATTGTGCCGATGATGGAGGACGAGGGTATTACAGCAGAACAAATTGAAACATTATTGAAGAAAAATCCGGCTAATTGGCTGTGCGGAAAGGAGAAATAATTATGTTAAATATACCGTCAATACCCCCTGAGGAATACAAGGAAAGAGCAAAAAAGGTTCAGGCAACAATGAAGAAGGAGGGCTATGACCTGATTCTTTGCTACGGCAATGAAGCAGAGCCGCAGTTTGTGAGATACTTCTCTGCATACTGGCCATCCTTTGAAACGGCAGGTGTACTCATAGCACAGGAGGGCGACCCGCTTTTGCTTATCGGACCTGAAAGCTATACATATGCAAAGGACCGTTCAAAGATTGACGAAATCTGCCGCTTAAAAGCATTTCGTGAATCGTCCGAGCCTGAGTATCCTGGTGAAAAGCTTGATACCTTTAATACCGTTTTTGAGAAGCTTTTGGGCGATAAAAAGGTAAGCCGTATCGGTGTTGCAGGACTTCCGCTTATGACAATCGGTGTTTATGAAGCACTTGCAGAGGCGCTTAAGGCTTACGGCGATATAAAGATTGAAAAGGCGGATTATGTTGTAAATGATATCCGTATGCACAAGACGGAAAATGAGATAAAATGTATGAGAGCGGCTGCAGAGATTACAGCAAAGACCTTTGATTATGTGCTCCAAAATATCCGTGTCGGAATGACAGAACAGCAGGTTGCAGGCTTGGCACTCGGCAAGATGCACGAGCTTGGTGCGGAGAGGGAGTCATATCCTGTGTGGGTGCTTACGGGCAAAGGCTCTAATCAGGCTATAAGCCGTCCGAGAAATAAGAGAATAGAAAAGGGCGATATGACCTTTATCCAGATTGGTGCGAGAGTTGATGGCTACGCATCAAGTATAGGCAGACCTGTTGTATTCGGAAAAGCTACACCTGAGCAGAAGGAGCTTATAGAGGTTGGTTATAAAGCGCAGGAGGCGGTTATAGGTATGCTCAAAGCCGGAGTTCCTGCCTGTGAGGTTGCAAAACAGCACATTAAAAACGTAACTGAAATGGGCTATGGGGACTGGCTTTTGTACGGCCCCTGCCACGGTAATGGTACAATGGAGGGCGAAGCTCCGTGGATTGAAACCAATTCCGACTACTTACTTGAGGAGAATATGTCCTTCTGTGTCGATATTTTCTTAGGCTCGGCAAAAACCGAAACAGGACTTCGTATGGAGGACGTTGTGGTTGTAAAGAAGGATGGAGTAGAAAATCTTACGAATTATCCGAGAAAGCTGTTTGAAATAGATTGCTGATAGAAAAATCCCCGTTTATACGGGGATTTTTTGCGGTTGGTCGGGGATGTGCGATTCCTATGATTTTGGTTAATTTATTTCTACATCGTCAACCGAGGATTCGAGGATAATGTTAATAAGCTCGTTTCTTGAACGATTGCTCTGTGTGGACAAATTATCAATTTTATTCAAAGTAGATTCTTTTATTCTTACAGATATTACCTTATATCCGTCATCGCCTTTTTTCTTGATTTTTATAACATTCTTGTTCACAACACTTCACCTCATATAAAAGTATATTATATAGTAATATTAAACGATATATTATATTTATATTCAAATTGTATGATAAACGTATTGACAAATGTAACGGTGTTGTGTTATTATGATAAAAACATGAAGAAAGAGGGTACTGTTATGAAAGAAAAAATTAAAGGACTTATAATGGGGATGGTTATTGGTGCAATGATTTCAACAACAACTGTTTTTGCGATGACAGGAGCTGTACAAAAATTGATTGAATACAGCAATATGAAAATTATGATAAATGGTGAGGAAATTACACCAACCGATGCTAATGGAGAGTATGTAGAACCATTTGCTATTGAAGGTACTACCTATCTTCCTGTACGTGCAGTTGCTAACGCATTAGGACTAGATGTAGGCTGGGATATGAAAACAAAAACAGTTCAATTATCCAAGAAGAAAACAGAGGAACAATCCTCTGGAATGGTTGTATATGAGAAGAATGGTGTAAGAATATCATATAAGGATTTTTCTAAAGATGATTTTTCGTCGAAATTTAACTTTTTGGTAGAGAATAATTCTGGATATGAGATTTGTGTTCAAGCCAGAGATGAGAGCTTGAATGGATTTATGGTTAGCGGTATAATGTCTCAGGAAGTACAGCCGGGGAAAAAGGCTTATGCTACATTGACTTATTTCAATGGAACTCTTGAGCAAAATAACATAAACCATATTGATTCTCTGGAATTATCTTTCCATATATTTGACAGTCAAACTTGGGATACAATTGACGATTCTGACATTATAAAAATCAATCCGTAATATTATAAAAATCCCCGTTTATACGGGGATTTTTTGCGGTATTTACGACGTGCTAAGGTTAAGAAGAATTTGAGCGGTGGCGATAGAAAGTCCGATTACTGTTTTTGCAAGAGATACCTTATCATTGTTTACGGGCGTACCTTTTCCTAAATACTTCTGGAAGACATTCATAACACCCAATGTTGCATATTCCCTTGTTTCAGGCGGCATTTTCATCAACTGTGCCGACACTCCCTCTACATACTTTGAAAGCATACCCTGTCTTGACTGGCGGTAGAACGCAGCATCTTTGCCCAGTATTGCCTCTAAGGGATGCAGACCGCCAATTGAGCGGAAGAAAAAAACATTCTCATCGGGCATAAGTCGTGCACCGAGCACATTTACATAGTCATTATCAGCGGAAAGGCTAAATACGCTTTTCCGCCTTTTTTCATATATAAGACCATAGCGTTCCTTAAACATTGTCAAAGCCTCGGGTGAAAAGCCCTGACCATCAAAGCTGAAACAACAGCTTGCAAGTGGGGAATTGATTGCTACGAACTGTGCCTTGTTACCGCCCTTGGAATGTCCCGAAAGGATAATTTCATTATCGGGAGTCCAGCCGTTTATCGCTGCAGTTTTGACAAACCAGTTAAGAGCTTCAACCTGCTGCTCGGAGGCATAATCACATTGATAGCTTTTGCGGTACAGCTCGTTGCCACCTTTGTCATATGTAATGTATTCGTTCCTTTCGCATATGCCCGATAACCCCTCGCCATTATCAACCCATTCTCCGCTTCCTGTTCCCTTGAATACAACCGAAACACTGCTGTTTGGCTTTGTAAAAACGCAGGCAGTCAGACCGTTTGGCGATATGGTAAATGCAGTCAGCTTTGATTTAGCAAGAGAAAGGTTTGCGTCGATGGCATTTTTCAGTACTGTGAGCTTGTATTTGTCATTTTCTCTAAGAGTAGTATTTGAAAGATTTTTGACAATATCGCCAAAGTATTGCCCGATGGTTGGTAGATTGCGTTTTATGAGATATATGTAAATGTTATAAATTGCTTCCTCGTTTGCCATATAAAGCAGCTCATCGCTTAAATAATTCATATCCTACACCCCTTAAATATATTATGCAACGGAAAGGATTTTTGGGATATTTACAAACATAAGGGAATATGATACAATACCTTGAAGAAGGGTAGGGATAAAATGAACTTTAATATGATTTATGTAATGATTACGGCGGTGCTGTTTGCAACGTTGGAGCCGGTTTCAAAGCTTATAGCGACTGATATAAGCCCACTGGCACTTACTGCGGTGAGGTTTTTGATAGGCGGTATTATATTTCTTCCGATATCACTTGGGGAAATTAAGAAAAAGGGGATAAAGCTTAATGCTATAGACCATCTCAAAATGGCAGGCTTGGGAGTTTTGAACGTTTGTGTGAGTATGGTGGTTTTGCAGTATGCGGTCAAGCTATCGAGCTCACCAGCCTTAATTGCGATTATTTTCTCGTCGAATTCAATTATGACAATCTATCTCTCGTCGTTTATGCTAAAAGAGCGAATCACTGCAAAAAAGATAATGGCACTCGGTTTGTGTGTGGCAGGTATATTAGTCTGCTCGTGGAAAAGCCTATCTGTTGAGGGTGAGGCGGTGTCTGTAATTCTTGCGATTGTGGCTGCAGCGGCATTTAGCCTTTATACAGTACTTAATAAAAAAATGCTTAAAAGAGTGAGCGGAAATGTGCTAATCGGCGGTGCGTTTTTGTACGGCAGTATAATTTTATTCCTGTTTAATCTGATAATTGGTGGTGATTCTATCACAACCGACAGCTTTTCGGTTAAGAATATCCTTATAGTTCTTTATGCCGGTGTTGCAATTACGGGAATAGGCTACTGGTCATATTTTAAGGCGCTAAGTAAAGGCTCTGCAACTATGGCATCTCTTGCGTTTTTTGTAAAGCCGGTGCTTTCGCCCTTTGTTGCGGCAGGTATTAACGGTGTGCCACTGACTGTTGAAATATTTATTGCACTTATACTTGTGCTTTCGGGTACATACATAGTTTCCTATTCGAAGAAATAAGGAAGAGGTTAAAAGTGAAAGTAATTGAGTGAGCTGCTCCAGTTTGTGCTGTCCGCACAAACTGGAGCAGTTCACTTTTGATTAAGCCTTTTTTATGTGTAAAAACCTATAAAACTAATTTAGTGTGGAATATAACGAAACATTGAAATCTTACAACGGAATTAAATTGACAATGTAGAAAAATTGTCAAAGTTGGTGGGTTGGTTCAGATTTTTTATGGCATAGTCTTTTATAGCCGATGTTAAAAGTTTTATAAAATATCCGTAATTTTTTATAAAACTGTCGGACTTTTTTATAAAATATATCCGTTTTATTGAAAATACGCCGCTTTTACACTATAATATAGATATTATAGTTGTAAGGGGAGTTTTTGTGCATTTGAAGAAAAAGTATATGCAGGGCAGGACAAAAAGTGGCAAGAAACCTTGTAAATGTAATTCCTACAGTAATTGAGAAACGAGAAGCACGCCTACACACAGGCTCAAAAGCTTCGATTTTGGGTATTTTGGGTGCCGAATTTGCCTGCGTTGTTACCGGTATTGATAGTTTTGCTCACGTTTCCGACGTAGTTACAGGACTTGAAAAAGCACATCACAGGATTTTGAAGAGTATTTCGCAGATATATTGGAGACATAGCCTTCCTATGTAGTGACGGCTATGAAGCATATAGCAGATATTGTGAAAACAATGCAATTCCGCACTATGTCCGTATGTCAGAATGGCAAAAGACTATCAACAAAGAGTTAAAGGACTATAAAGACAGCTACAAGGTGGAAACCACAGAAGAAGCTGTAAGAGAAAAGTTGTATGCTACAAGGCAGATTGACTATACAGATAACTTTATACAGATGATTTATTATTGCTGTTGAAAGAGGAAGAACAAAGCAAATAAAATGTTAAATATCACACCAGAGCAGCCCCTCTCCGAAGCTTTAAAAGTGTTGGTTCAGAAGTGTTGAAAAAATACCGAAATTTTTAAGAACGCCCTTTTTTACTGATTTTCAGCTTCAAAATGCCTGATTCTGAAAAAATATGATGGGTTGAACTGCAAAAATGGTCAAAAGTGGTGGTTGCATCCGGAAACAGGGATGTTGCAGATATAAACTTGGCTGTTATATTACATTCTTGTTGATTTTTGTCTTATATACAGAATTCTATTATAACAACTGTAAAATAGATGATTTATATGA
>JAHAZB010000106.1 GCA_018384175.1 Eubacteriales bacterium | reverse complement strand
AAAAACACACAAAACCCTTGCACCCAAACAATTATGAAACGCTTGTAAGCCGCTATGCGGCTGCGTTTCATAATTGTTCAGCATTCATTAAATAGTATATACACTTACTGAAAAAAAACAAGGCTATACCATAGACACTTACCAAAAGCTTTCGAGGTACAGCCTTTATTTACTAAGTATTACTGCTTGCTGTTGAAATAAACTCTGTCGTCGTGTACTTTCTTAAGAAGCATATCCAAACGCTTTTCAACATCGCCGAGTACGTCATCTGCATACTGGTCGCAGTCAATTTTAATTTCCATTGATCTTGTCTGAGCATCGTTTACAAGCTGGTTAGCCTGTTCAACAGCCTGTCTTGTAACCTCATTTTCATCAATCATCTGACGAACCTTATCCTCAGCATTCTTGACCATTGTCTGTGCACGGGTTTCTGCTTCAGAGAGAATTCTCTGTCTTTCCTCTTTAACCCACTTTGCCTCCTTAAGCTCCTCCGGGAATACAAGGCGCATCTCCTGAATATAGTCAAGAAGGTCCTCCTTGTCTACCAGAATCTTTCCGCTCAAGGGAACAACAGTAGCTTTGTCAATACTTTCTTCCATTAAATCAATAATTTCTAAGATATCCATAACCTCATACTCCTATCACTTAAATATACTTTTTTCTTATTTCCGGAATTATCTCCTCCGGAACGAGTCCCTCAAGGCAGCCGTTATATTTTGCTACTTCTTTAACCATGCTGGAGCTGATATATGAATAACCTGAATTCGTCATCATAAATACAGTTTCAAACTCAGGATTAAGTGCCTTGTTAAGTAGTGCCATCTGAAATTCATACTCAAAATCAGCAACAGTTCTTAAGCCTTTAATAATAACGGTCGCATCTTTGCACTTGAGAAAATCAACCAGAAGCCCGGAAAAAACATCGCACTCAACATTGTCAATATCAGCTATTACACCATCTATCATTTTCTTACGCTCATCAATTGTAAAAAGCGGCTTTTTGTTTATATTATCAAGCACACCGACTACAACTTTATCGTAGAGTTTGGCAGCACGTTTTATTATATCAAGATGTCCATTTGTTATCGGGTCAAAACTACCCGGATATACTGCTACTCTCAACGCACATCACCCTCTTTGGTAAACGGTAACATAGCTTCTTCCGTACTTCTTTTGTTTCAATACGGCAAGACCATCAAACTCGGAGTGCATATCGGTATCATCACTTTCCAATACTACTATACCTTTATCACTCAAACGGTCATTTTCAACAATGTCAATGAGCACAGGCTCTATAAAACCTTTGTTGTACGGCGGGTCAAGAAATATTATATCAAAGCGGTCTTTAGAGGTTTTGAAGAAATCCTGATATGTCATGTTCAGAATTCTTACATTCCCACCGAATTTCAGCGAGTCAGAATTCTTCTTTACCACATCAACAGATGCTTTAGCAGCATCTACAAATACGACTCCTTTAGCACCACGGCTCATTGCTTCAAATCCCAAAGCCCCACTGCCGGCAAACAAGTCCAATACATACGAGTCTGCAATATACCCCTGTATAAGATTAAACACCGATTCTTTTACCCTGTCGGTAGTAGGACGGATATTATCACCCTCGAAGCCGACAAGTTTATGTCCACGGCGGTTGCCTGAAATAATTCTCATTGCCCACACTCCCAAGCTACTTCTTATATTGTATAATATAAATCGAAAAAGGTCAACCTTTTTCAAAAAAATTTTTAACTTTTTTACATTTTATTGCTTTTATCCGCAAATTAACATCATCTCTTTGTCAATTCATTACAGTGTTTTCTGCCACAATCGCTAAAGCCCTCTTTTTCAGTGCCAGATTTTCGTCCAATTTAAGCTCCGAGTCCTTTGCCAGAAGTTCGTTTGCCGCATTTTGCGCCATAACAAGTATATCGCTATCTTCAAACAGATTGGCAATTTTAAGCTCCGGTAAGCCGTGTTGTCTTGTCCCAAAAAAATCACCGGGGCCTCTGAGTTTCAAATCCTGCTCCGCAATATAAAAGCCATCATTAGACTCGCACATTGTCTTCATTCGCATCTTTGTTACATCACTTTTTCCGTGAGCAACCATTATGCAATATGCCTGCTCTCCCCCACGTCCCACACGGCCGCGAAGCTGATGCAGTTGTGAAAGCCCGAATCTTTCGGCATTTTCTATAATCATAATATTACTGTTCGGAACATTTACACCAACTTCTATAACAGTTGTTGATACAAGAATATTTGTCTCTCCCGAAACAAAGCTTGACATTATTTCATTCTTTTCCGATGCCTTCATTTTACCGTGTACAAGTCCTGTCTTAAACTCAGGATATGCTTTACTTAGCTTCACCGATAAATTTTCTGCATTTTCAAGGTCTGATTTTTCCGTTTCAGCAACAAGTGGACATACAACATATGCCTGCATACCGCTTTTTACGTTATTTTCAAGAAATGCATATATTCTCTCACGCATATTCTCTCCGACAGCATAAGTTTTTACCGGCTTTCTGCCCGGAGGCAGTTCGTCAAGTGCCGATATATTAAGGTCTCCGTAAAGGATTAGTGCAAGCGTTCTTGGAATTGGCGTTGCTGTCATTACAAGGACATTGACATTCTCGCCTTTATCTATAAGCATTCCCCTTTGAGTAACACCAAATCTATGTTGCTCATCTGTAACGGCAAGTGCAAGATTATTGAAAACCACATTCTTTTGCAGAACAGCGTGAGTTCCTATAATAACCCTCGCTTCACCTGATTCAATTTTTGAAAGAGTATCCTTCTTCCCTTTTGACGAAGAAGTAAGAAGAACAACATTTATTCCAAAGGGTTCGAACATTTCCAGAAAGCTCTCATAATGCTGCTTTGCCAGTATTTCTGTCGGTGCCATCATTACTGCCTGATATCCGTTTTTAACCGTCAGATAGATAGCCGCAGCCGCAACTGCAGTCTTACCTGAGCCGACATCGCCTTGCACAAGTCTGCTCATCGCAGTATCGGATGTAACGTCTGCAACTATTTCAGATATTACCCTGTTTTGCGCTCCAGTCAACTGAAATGGCAGTTTTTCAACAAATTCACCATATTCTCTTAACTGATACGGAGTTCTTTTTCTTACCTGATTATTGCCTTTTTTGAGCATTAGTGCAAGTCGCAGTGTAAAAAGTTCTTCAAATACAAATCTTCTTCTTGCAATATTATAGCTGTCTGCATTTTCAGGAAAATGTATATTCGAAAGTGCAAAATTCAGTTCACAGAGATTATAACGAGAACGTATCTCTCGCGGAATGTATTCTGTAAGACGTTCTCTTTCGCCAATAACGCTTTCAACAGCAGACCTCACCGCCGCCTGTGTAAGTCCTTCACAGAGCGGGTAAACCGGCACTATTCTTCCGGTAAACTTCTGTTTTTCTACCGACTCATATACAGGATTTACAATCTCCCTTTTACCTCGATTCAGCACAATCTTTCCGTAAAATATGTATTCCTTTCCCTCTTTGAATGAATCCTTTACAAATCTGTTATTATACCATATCACACTCATTGCATCACTGTCATCGTTTATTATCATTGAGTATATAGTCATATTCTTTCTGATCCGTGTTTCCTTTACATGCGAAAAAGCTCTGGCACGAATACATATATTTTCCCCAATCGGTGCTTCAGCGAGAGGTACAGTTTTTGTTCTGTCTTCATATCCTCTTGGAAAGTACCTTAGCAGACTTTCGGTATCAGTAACACCGATTTTTGCAAACAGGCTGGCTCTTTTTTCACCTATGCCCTTTATATCGGTAAGCTTCGCCATAGCAGCTCCTTTCAGTAAGCAAACTTCGCCACCCTTTTAATAAAGGATGGCGAAGAAAATCTTATTCCACAGAAACAATATAATAATAAACTGGCTGACCGCCGTGACGCAATGTTACCTCAGCATCGGGATACTTTTCTTCAAGACTTTCTGCCAAAGCCTCAGCCTCATCTTTAGCAGTATCTTCGCCATAATATAATGTGATAAACTCATCTTCATCATCATTGTACATATTCGCCACAATTTCAGAAACAACAGTCGTGGTATCTTCTCCAACAGCTTCAATCCCTGACTTTCCGACACCTATTATGTCGCCTTCATGAATAGTTTTTCCGTCTGCAACTGTATCACGGACAGCATATGTTACCTGCGCCGTCTTTATCGTTGCAGCAGCGTCCTCCATTTCCTCAACATTCGCATCAACATCTGAGTTCTCATCAAATCTGAGCATACCGGCAACGCACGCAGGTACACTCTTACTCGGGATAACCACTGCCTTATTCTCGCAAATACCAGCAGCCTGAGTTGCAGCCATAATTATGTTCTTATTATTCGGGAAGATAAATACATTCTCTGCATTAACAGAATTAGCAGCTTCCAGAATATCCTCCGTACTCGGATTCATGGTCTGTCCGCCCTTGATTACAACATCAACTCCAAGGTCTTTTAAGAGTTCCTCAAGTCCTTCACCGGCACAAACCGAAACAAATCCATACTTTTTCTTTTTCACCGGCTTTTTATCTTCAGGTTTATCTGCTTCAAGCAAGTTCTGATGTTGATAACGCATATTATCAATCTTGATGTTTATAAGAGCTCCAAGCTTAATTGCACGTTCAAGCACATAGCCGGGGTTATTTGTATGGATATGAACTTTTACTATCTCATCATCGTCTATTACGAGCATAGAATCGCCCTTATCTTCAATACTTTGACGGAAGGAAAGGACATTTACATCAGGCTTACTCTTCTCTATAATAAACTCTGTACAATAACCGAATTTAATATTTTCACCATCAAAGGTAGCCTGAGCTTTAGTTTCTGTTTTAGATTCCTCAGCTCCACCCTCACGTTCAACAGCATTTCCTGACACAGACGCCAAAAGTCCTGTAAGAATATATACCCAACCCTGACCGCCTGCATCAACAACTCCTGCACTCTTTAATGCAGGAAGCATATCAGGAGTTTTAGCCAGTGTTTTTTTAGCTTCTTCAACAGCAGCTTCTACAGTTGCCTTAAGGTCTGCACCCTCTTTAGCAGCAAAAACTGCCGCAGTTGCCGCCGCTTTACCAACTGTCAGAATTGTACCTTCTGTCGGATTCATTACAGCTGCATAAGCAGCATCAGAGCCACTCTTTAAGCTCTCTGCAAACTCCTGAACAGAACAGGTATTCTTTCCCTTCATATATTTTGCAATTCCTCTGAAATACTGAGAAAGTATAACACCGGAATTGCCTCTTGCACCACGCAGTGTCGCATATGACATAGTATCGCAAACCTTGCTTACCGAATCACTTTTCAATTCATCCAAAGCTTTTGCAAGCGCATTCGCTGTCATCGACATATTAGTTCCCGTATCACCGTCAGGTACAGGGAACACGTTGAGCGCATCCACTTCGTTGCGTTTATTATATAACATATTCGCGCCGGAAATAAAGCCGGCGGCAAGTATAGATCCGTCAATCATTGCTACAAATCCTTTCTTCACCTTACTGTCCGACTCTAACCGATTCTACCTGTACCGTTACCTCTTTAACCTTTGTACCTATTGCCTTTTCGATACGGTAGCTTACGTTATGAATAATACTGTCGCAAATTGCATTTATATTTACACCATACTCTACTATGATGTGAAGTGCTATTGATATACCTTCGTCATCAGATTCAATCTTTACTCCCTTTGTAATATTGTCAACATTCAAAAGGCTTACAAATCCATCTTTCTTATTTCTTGATGCCATACCAACAACACCGTAACAGTTTGTAGCAACTGCACCGGCAATTTTAGCTATTGCACTTTGACTAATTGTAATATCTCCGAGGTCATTATTAAATATAATCGCCATTTAATCAGTCCTTTCTATTACATTTTATATAGATTATCTGCAGTTATTATTTCTTATTTCATATAATTATATAACAAATCTGTTATCTTTTCAAGTACTTATTCCATTATTTCCTAAATTCGTCTGAATGCGTGTGTTATTTTTCGTATTCTTTCAGCAAGATTTTCGTCAATATCATTACCTTCAATGCGGTACATCCAGTTACCACCCAGCGTTGACGGTGTGTTCATTCTTGCCTCACTACCTTTGTTCAGGTAGTCCTGAATGGGAATAACAACGGTATCTGCACTGCTTGCCATAACACTTCTTATTGCCGCATATGCTGCATCCTGTTTTCTTTTAACATTAAGATACTCACCTGCAAATTCACGTTCAGCACCCTTTACAGAAGAATACCAACCAATAAAGGTATCATTATCGTGAGTGCCGGTATATGCCACCGCATTTCGTGAGTAGTTATGCGGAAGATACAAATTATCCTCATACGGATTAAATGCAAACTGCAAAACCCTCATTCCGGGATAACCGCTCTCTCTTAAAAGTCTGTGCACATCCTCAGTCAAAAACCCAAGATCCTCTGCAATAATATCCACCTCTCCAAGAGCTGATTTTACAGCATTAAACAACTTCATTCCGGGGCCCTTTACCCATTCGCCAATCGTTGCTTCCTCTCTGCCATACGGTATGGCATAATATGCTTCAAAGCCTCTGAAATGGTCAATTCTTACACGGTCGTAGAGATTAAAACTTGACCGTATTCTTTTTATCCACCAGTCAAAACCCTGTTCCTCTATTCTCTCCCAATTATATAAAGGATTTCCCCATAGCTGTCCCTTATCGCTAAAAGCATCGGGCGGGCATCCTGCTACACGTGTAGGAAGCCTGTTTTCGTCAAGTTCGAAAAGTTCCGGTGTACGCCAGACCTCAGCAGAATCAAGTGCCACATAAATCGGCATATCACCTATAATTTTTATGCCGTTTTCATTCGCATACTTCTTAAGCATTCCCCACTGCTTATAGAACATATATTGTATGAACTTATAAAACTCAATATTTCTGGCATACTTTTCTCTGTAATACGCTTCCGCTTCGTGAGTACAAATACGTATATCCTCATCCCAGTAAAGCCAACAACGAAAATGATGATGCTCCTTTACCGTCATAAAGAGTGCATAGTCCTCAATCCAAAAGCTGTTTTCGTCCAAAAATCTGTAATATTCTTCAGTTTTCTCGAACCTCGAAAATGCCTTTCTTAAAACAGGATATCGGTTGTCGAAAAGTCGTTTATAATCTACACTCACCGGATTATCTCCGAAAAAGTAGTTTTCAATCTCATTCTTTTCAAGTAATCCATCCTCACAAAGCATATCCAAATCTATAAAATACGGATTACCGGCAAATGCTGAATTACTCTGATACGGTGAATCGCCATAGCTTGTCGGACATACAGGCAATACCTGCCAATAGGTCTGTCCTGCTTTCTTCAAAAAATCAACAAATCTATAAGCTTCCCTGCCAAGCGTTCCTATTCCGTAAGGAGATGGCAACGAAGAAATATGCATTAAAATTCCGGCACTTCTCATTATAATTCCACCTTTCATAGCATATTTTACCACAAAAGTCCTTAGTTGTAAACAATCTTAATGAACTAAATCTTACATCGAACATTCTTTCATTTCTACCCATCAACAATTTAGAATATACCTGCAAAAGAGAAAGACCTCGAAAGCAAATATGCTTCCAAGGTCTTTTTTCTATTCAAGTCCGAAAACCCATCATCTAAGCCATTTATTAGGGTGATAAAATCCTGATTTTATGTGGTAAATCTACTTGTTTATTTTACTCTACAGAATAGCAAATTTTGCCCTTTCAGAATATTTGCTTTTCTCCACTACATTTGGCTTATTCCCACTCTGTTTTAATTCTTTAATCAGTGGTTATTTCTCGTTGTTTTTGGTATCATTATTACCAAATTTCCCAATTTTCGAAGCTTAGAATTTTGTCTGCTGAACTTTTTAGTACGATTTTAGTACGCTTACTCTGTTACTTCGTCAGAATAAAATCTCTTATCGAAAAATGTTTTCGGAACCCTACCTGCTACGGTGATATAACCTTTACTTCTGAGTTCCTCATTTAACTTATGTATAATACGATATGCCGTAGTCTTTGACACAGATAACATACTGGCAATATCTTCTGACATATAGAACATCTTCTTCATATCAGCCCTCCTATTATATCACGATATACTCATTTTGTCAATGGATTACTTACCGGTGCTACCGAATCCGCCCTCGCCTCTGTCTGTATTTTCAAGCTCGTCAACTTCGTTGAACTCAACAGAGAGATAAGGTGCAATTACAATCTGTGCAATTCTGTCCTGAATATGAATTGCCTGTGCTTCTTTACCGTCGTTGTGTAAAGCTACGCCAATCTCGCCTCTGTAGTCAGAGTCGATAACGCCTACGCAGTTAGCAGGTCTGAGGGCTCTCTTTGTAGCAAGACCACTTCTTGCATACACAAGTCCCACATAACCCTTTGGAATTTCAAGAGCAATACCCGTACCGATAACCTTAGTTTCGCCTACAGGAATTGTCTGAGACTGCTTTGGAATGTAAGCATACAGGTCATAACCTGCTGCTTCGTCTGAACCTCTTGTCGGAATTACTGCTCCGTCATATAACTTTTTAATATTTACCTTCACTGTGATTTCTCCTTTATGTATTAGAATCGTGGTCTTAAATTATTGTTGTTAATATACATACAAGTGATAAAAAGAATGGCCATTATTGCTATCAAATAATCATTCATAGCACACCTCTTATCATCTGCATACACGGTATACATCTTCAACTATTTTATCGTATCCGACTGTATTACCACTTACCTCTGTGTATTCAACATCGTATCTGCCGAGTAATGTTTTGATTTCGTCGGCGATTCCGTCACTTTCCTCTTCCGTTTGAAGTCTACCGTTTGGGTTGTAAGGTTTACTTCTGGATATGAAATAGTTGACCGAATTGTATGATTTGAAAATTTTGGCTACTAAGTTATTAAACTCTTCGCCAAGCAATTCAGAACGGTTGTATATCGCTGACAGAAGTAACGGACTATCTGTTACAATTACATCGACTTTATCCGCACATCTGCTGATTCTGAAATGCTGTTTGCCAAACACATATGTCTGGTTGTTTAAAACCTCTGTGTTATTTTCCCAAACTTTGTCCTTAGCAAATTCAGTTACGAGCTCGGCATCTACGCCGAGCATCTTTAACTGAGAGAATATGTATGCGGCTCCTGTTGATTTGCCAGAACCGGGTGCTCCAAATAAATTTACAATAATCATATCAATCTGTCTCCGCTATATATAATCCGCAGTGGCACATTCCAGACTCTCCATTTTCAATTTGGTCGCGGAACTCTTTGCACATACATTTCGTGTCTTCGTTTTTGTCAAGACGACACGGACAATACCCGCCGTTGTCTTTAAGTTTCGCTCTTACTTTCTGAGCATATTCTTTGTCGGGGTTTTGCTTAATTGTCATTCTTTCTCCTCCCGTCACAAATTGTTTTTGCGTTACGAAGTGCCTTTAACGCATCACACATACTTACTATGTAATCGATGTTAAGATGTACACCATAAGAGATAAGCTTCTTCCTTACTTCAAGAATATGAAGCTCAAAGATATAAAACCCAGTACGCTTCGTACTTGGCAGGACTCTTTGATTATGCACGAGAAAGGATACACAGAAACTTACCTAAAGGCTATCAACAATCAAATGTCAGCAATCTTAAACTTTGCAGTGAACAACGACTATATTCCATCGAACCCAATGCACAAATGTGGAAGTATGGGAAAGAAACACGCAGAGGGATTACAGTTCTGGACTCTGGATGAGTTTAAATTATTCTTTGAAGCAATTAAAGATAAGCCAATGTCGGAAGCTATATTCAACCTTATGTTTTATAGCGGAATCCGAGAGGGCGAACTGCTCGCTCTAACATTAAAAGACTTTAACTTTGAAAAGAATACTGTGGATATAAACAAAAGTTATGTAAGATTTAATGGAGAAGATTTAATACAAACTCCGAAGACTCCCAAGAGCAAGAGAGTCATCACATTGCCTATACAGACAATGGAGATAATAAAAAATTATGCAGGCAAACTATACAGCTATCGTCCTACCGATAGGTTGTTTACCTGCACAAAAAGCTATTTATCTCACGAGATGATTCGAGGATGTAGATTGTCGGGTGTGAAGAAGATTAGAGTACACGACATCAGACACTCTCACGCTTCGCTCTTAATTGAACTCGGTTTCCAACCTCTGTTGGTATCAGAGCGTTTGGGACATGAGAACATCGAAACCACTTTGCAGACTTACTCTCACTTGTATCCGAACAAGCAACAAGAAGTCGCTGATAAACTCAGTGAGATAGCTCAGTAAGCTCGTATATTAGTACGCTTTTAGTACTCACGACTCACTTAAATCCCCGGGAAGCCCGTAGTTATGCGGTTTCTACGGGGATTATTTCTTATTCCCACTCGGCAAGGTATTTGTAACCTCAAACACATTAGTTAATAATCCATTTGCCGTGGTATTTATAATATTTGTATTATACCGATTTTTTCGGCTTTATGGCTTTTTGTTGCCATATTGTTGCCATATTGCAATAAACAAAAGATTAAAACAATAAGACATATGACTTTGCAATCAGTTTCGGCACAGTGCCAGTATGCAATTTATACATATACCAATTAAATATTTTGACTGATCCATGATTCCAATGAATCTTTACGCTTTGCGATGACAGGAATTCATAACTCACCAATGTAGATGCTTGTACTATCAGTAATTTTAACTGCAACAACAGGCTTGCCAATACTAATGGCAAATTTAATTTCTTCTATTGACATACCTCCATTATTGGCGGGACGATTTGAACATACCACCACGCTCGCATATTTAATTTGCTTTTGTATTTGTGGGTCTACATTAAACCTCTTGTCTATACTGTCAAAGGGTGAACTTGCAGGAACAGAATAATCTCTAACCGCATACTTTGTTCTATCAAACAAAGTGCTTATTTCTGAATAATCATCATTGTTCCATCTATGTGGAATAAAAACATTAATTTTCATAATTTATACCTTTCTTTCGTATAGTTTTTATACATTAGGACTTATTGGCATATAATATACCTCGGAATGGCTTATAAAAGATTGCATATCTTAATATCACCTCAATTCGCGTTTAAGATTTTCATAAAAAATAGGAGTTTCGATTTTCCTTCTGCTTGAGAAACTCGAAAATTCAAAATTGCTATATTGCTCATTTAGTGTTCTTTCTGTTTTCTTTCTTACAGATACATAAGTAGAGACATCATTTATTGTTCTTAGTCTTGGCCAATAACTGAGATAACTGGGTAAAACCACATCTTCTTTCAAGTAACTGGCTGTTGGCATATCGTTCTGTGCTGACATACCTATTTCGAAAGGAACCCACCACGAATACTTTGTTGCTTCAGACATTAAGACAATAATATCTGTGCACTGATTGAGTTGACCTTTAATATGTTCTGTAAGAGCTTGTCCCCCACCATTTATGCTACTATCGAGAACGTCTAAATAGGCAGAAACACCTTCGTTTTCAAAAGCTTTTTTTAGCAACAACGCTTGCAGACTATCTGCATTCTTATGCGATATAAATACTTTCATTATCTATCCTCCTATGCAAGGGCATATATGTGCTATCAATCCCATTACTACCGGATAAAGAATTGAAATAGAATAGAGGATAATAAACATCCAAGGGATGAATTTTTCTATTTTAGTTAATCGTACATATTTGTTATTTAATCTATCCCACTCACTTGTAAACGGTGCTAAGGGAAGTTTTGATTCCATCTCGTTAATTATTTCATATTTTACGCTATTTAATTTCTTGTAACTGTTAATTGTATAAATCCATAAAATACAGATTGCGATACCTATTGACGAAAGTAAAATACTCCTATAATCAAGTGAAAAAGTTATAACTGCAAACAATGCTGTGTTAAGAGTAATAAATATATTGTTAGCGTTATTGCGCTTTTCCGATATTCCATTTGCCTCTGCAATACAAGTTTTCCACTGTTCAAGCACTGCACTTTCATAGTCTCCTGCAAATGCTTCTTTTTCTATCATTTCAAGTTTCATATAATTCATCTTCCTTAGTTATTGGTTAAATCCTTTATAGCTTCCAAATCCGAGCATATAAGCTGCCATAGCTATTGCCATATCTTCGGATTCGATATCCTGTTTTGCTGCCATTTCGCTCAGTTCATTAATAACTGTATCATGAGGAACAATTGTGCCATCAAGTTCTCTTACTGCTTTTTCAATAACAGATGGGAGAACCATACACATCTGATAAAACGCATCATCTTGTCCGGTTACTAATGCATAGAAATGGTCAAGACTTACTCTGCGTATCAGTTTGTGACCAACCTTCTTTTTATCTACGGTGGTTTCCCATTTGATATTCTGCGAACGCTGAGCAATTGCCTCTACCAAGAAGCAGGCACAGTCATCATCGTTCAGTAACTGATTTTGCATTTTAATGAATGTCTTACCAGCCGAAGCAGAGTTCATCGTATTATGCTTGTTTTTCATTTCAACATACACAGTATGAACACTTCCGGCATCGGGGATAGGAATACCTTCAGCATTCTCATAAATTACATCCCAACCACCTTCTTCGCCATTCGGCGGAACATGGCAATTCTTTATGTACTGAAAAATACGCTGATGAAAGTATCCAATATCATTGTTATTGGACTTGTCCCTCTGCCTAAAAATTTCGTTGCTGACGATTTCATCCCAAGTTGATTGATAAACAGTCTTATCAAAAATCAACTTAATTGGGTCGATAATATTCTTGTTAAATCTTTTTAAATCAAAAGATTCGAGCTTTTCTCCATATTTTTCAATAGTTGCCTTTACATGATCTGTAAACTCCTGCTCTGTAATAAAATCTAAATTCCACATCATAAATTCTCCAATGCTTCTCTTATTTTTTTACCAATATCAATTGCGAGATTGACAGGAACAGCATTGCCAACCTGCTTATACTGAGAGCCTACACTGCCGCAAAATTGCCAGTCGTCTGGAAAGCTCTGACAACGAGCATTCTCTCTTATGGTAAAGGGTCTTGCTTCCAAAGGATGACAACGATCAGTTTGCTTTTGACTTGGCGAGGTTAATACCGCAAGCGAAGGCTCGTCAAGACTAAGCCTTCTTAAAATACCGGTTCTGCCGCCTTCCATATACCAGCAGCTTTTCATATACTCTTTTGCAACATCTTCGGGAATATCTCTCCAATAGCCGCCCGGAGGAACAAGTTCAAAGATTTTCTTTTTATAATCAGAATAAGAAGTTCCTTCACTTTTAGGACAGTCAAGTAGAATATCACGAAGAACAGGCTTGTATTTATGTGGCGTGGGAAAATCAAATGAAATATGATCAGTCAAATCATTTCTGATGCCAATAGTAATCAACCTTTCACGCTTTTGTGCCACGCCATAGTCCCAAGCATTGAGGACTTTCTTCTGAATTGTGTATCCGGTACTCTCAAAAATATCCGTTATCGTTTTGTATGTGCGACCCCGATCGTGGGTAAGGAGTCCCTTTACATTTTCGAACAGAAACATTTTAGGCTGAAGCTGTTCCAAAAACTTTGCATAGTGATAAAACAAAGTACCACGAGCGTCCTCAAGTCCTAATCTTTTTCCGGCATATGAAAAGCTTTGGCACGGCGCACCGCCAGATAGAAGATCAAGTTCTCCTCTCTCTAAATCAAAATATTTCTTTAAATCAAGGCAAGAAATATTAGCAATATCATCGCATATAACACGCCAGTTAGGACGATTACATTTCAAAGTATCAGCCGCATCCTTATCAAATTCAACTAACCCCAGTGTTTGGAAACCTGCTTTTTCTATACCGAGAGCAAGACCACCAGCACCTGCAAAAAGTTCAATTGTTGAGAATTTCTTTTGTTCGACAGATGGTGCATCTTCAGTAAACTCCATTACATCACCAATATTGCAATGCAAAGCAATACAAATTTTCTCTATACTTTCAAAAGAAACAGTTTCATTTTTGCCCATACGAGCCATCACATTAAAGCTCACTCCCGCTGCCTCTTTCAACTCGGTTTTATTCATGTTGCGGTCAATAAGCAACTTCCAAAGATTATTATAACAAACAGCCACAGTGCATCCTCCACTTTAATCAATCAAAAAACACAAATATGGTTTATTATATTATAGCATATAATCGAATAAAATGCAAGCATTTCTCACGAAATTGTTAGATAATCTTGTAAACAGCACAAAAGGTGCAGCCATGATAGCCACACCTTTTGTGCTATTTACTTTCTAATAGCAGCTTCCTTGCAATTATAAACAAACTACTGTCAACTGACGGTATATCACGACAGCAAGTATCTTTTGCAAACTCCACATCAGGGTTAAATGTGGGATTTACGAATTGATAGATTGCAATACGAGCATTAAATTCAGCTTCCGTATATGTAATTTTTCCGGATTTATAATCTTCAATTACGGGAGCAATTATAGTTTGAACTCTTTCTATATTGTTAATGTAAAAATCCGGTCTTAAATACATATCTCTGTATTGCCATATCGAATTATTTGCTATGTCGACAAGCTCGCCGTAGCTGTAACCGCAAGTCTGACCGTTAAGCCATGCATTGAATATAATCACATTTGATTTTGCTCTTGCATCTGCATATCCCAACCCACTTTGTACTTTGTTCAGAATATCGCCTATAAGGCTTTCTGCCACGATAATACTGTCATTTGTGGTATAGCATGGCGCCGACTCTCTCGGCACCTCTGCTGCATATGTAGTTGTTGTAAATATCGTTACCATAGTTAAAATAATAATTGATTTTATCGTTTTCATAAGTTCCTCCATTCTATCGAATAATATAACTTCTATTTTTACTTTTATTTTGTTCCTTTGCCTCTTGCTCAAGCCGAGAAACATAATTTGTATGTTCTCTGATACGCTCGGCATCCTCA
>JAHAZB010000099.1 GCA_018384175.1 Eubacteriales bacterium | reverse complement strand
AAATACTACCGACCCATTAAAAGTCAGTAGTTATAATCACCTTTTTGCCTAAACCTTGTAATTGTCAATGATTTGTTTTTCAGAATTGTTTAACCTTAACCCATTGGTTATAAGATAATCTCTTAACTCTTTTTTCTTTGTAGTTGAAACATTGGGAGATTCATTTATAATAAACCACACACACCTTATTTGATTCCATTGTTCAGGGTGGTTAAAGAACCCCCATTGTTTCACATAAGTAAGAAACATATCAACTGAAGTATTATCAGGTGTTTTTGAAACCATTTCACATTTTGTTTTCAAGACCTTTTTGAACTTTAATGTGTAAATACCATAAGCCGGAATTCCTATTACAAACACAGGAAAAAGAACACACATAACAACAAATGCATAATTTTGTTTTTTACTGCTACCATTATTCTATAAATAGCATAAAATCCACACCAACCGCAATAGCACCAGATAAATTGCTAAAAAACTCCGTACATACCTACCCTTACTATATTTTCTATATTATACTAAAAACATAAATATTCGTCAACAAAAATTTAACCCGATATCTGTATTTCTCCATAAACAACAAAATACTGCCTCTTATTTTAACCAAAGAGACAGTATTTGTTTTATACCTGTTCACCAGTTTTTACTGTGATTTTATATTCTATTCCCCAATCATATTCCTTTTTTTCCATATCGGCAGGTGCACCTGCCTCTCGTATTAAATCAAGGGCGCGCTTTACTGTATTGGTAAACATTCTAAGGTCTGTACGGCTCGCAATCTTCACCCTGCTTTTGCCATCACGTTGCGTTCTTAGCATAGCCTTCACCAAATCTTCGGTCTGTGTTATACTAAGGTGCTTGCGGCAGACTTCCTTTGCCGCTTTTAATTGACTTTCTTCATCCGAAAGATGCAAAAGAGCACGTGCGTGGCGTTCGCTGAGAGAATACTCCCTCACCAGCCTTTTAACCCTCGGCGCAAGCTTCAGGAGTCTAAGCTTATTTGCAACAGTCGACTGAGATTTCCCAATCTTCTGCGCAAGCTCCTCTTGAGTAAACCCCCGCTCTGAAATAAGCTTTTTATAGCCTTCCGCTATCTCAAAAAAGCACAAATCCTCACGTTGCAGGTTTTCAAGAAGTGCTATAAGTGCCGACTTTTCTTCATCTGCGTTTATAACAATCGCAGGAATCGTATCAAGACCGACATTCTCTGACGCACGAAAACGTCTTTCTCCTGCTACTATTTCATATCCGTCAAAAACCTTTCTGACTGTTATCGGCTGTATTACACCGAATTCTTCTATTGAAGCCGCAAGCTCCTCCATCGCTATGGAATCAAAGTGCTTACGCGGCTGATTTGGATTAGGCCGGATTTCGTCTATCGGCAGGCTGTAAACCCGCATACGCTCGTCCGGTCTCTTTTTGAATACTTGCAAAAAAAGCACCCCTTTTGTCATATTTCCATCATTAAAGGTGGAAGGTGTAAGGCGGTTCGCGGAGGGGGCACATACCGCAAGATTGGGAGCATCAGGTATGTATTTATGCCGCTCGACCGCCTTACATTTTTGATTATAACACAATATTCCGCAAAGGGAAGCTTTTTCGTTCGACAGCATTTGACAGCGGTTTTATTTTTTCGCAGCTTTCTTCAAATTGTAACAGCCTCCGATAGGAGTTTTTGCCGCAATTCCTGCTTTTCTGGGATATTGCATCGGAGTATGTCTTACTTTTTTTACAATAATTATCTTATGTTCGAGGTCGGTAAACGGAATCTCCGCAGAGAATATACTCTCCACCTTACCGCCAAGCACCTCGATCGCACGTTTCGCCGCAGAAAGCTCTTCGTCTGCCAACGGCCCTTTCAGTGCCAGAAAATATCCTCCTACTTTGACAAACGGAAGGCAAAGCTCAGAAAGAACTGTCATATTTGCAACCGCTCTTGAAACAACGGTATCAAACTCCTCCCTCATAATTCTGCCGCCGTCCTCAGCACGTGAGTGTACAGTTTTTACACCGTCAAGTCCAAGCTCATCACATACACAATCCAAAAAGGTAAGTCTTTTTTTAAGCGAATCGAGGAGTGTAAGCTCTATATCCGGCTTCATTATCTTAATCACAAGGCCCGGAAAGCCTGCACCGCAGCCTATATCTGCCACTTTGCCTTTAACCTTACCGGTAACAAGCGCTGTCATACTGTCAAGGAAATGCTTTGTGGCAATACCTTCATTATCAGTTATAGCAGTCAAATTCATCTTCTCATTCCATTCGACAAGCAGCTTGGCATAGTCTGTAAGCCGGCTTATTTGTGTTTCATTCGCCTCAAGCCCAAGCTTCTCGCATCCTGATACTAAGATTTCTTTCATTAATCTGTTCATTCCTTTCGGTATTTTGAGAATTTTCTCATCAGAAATATTGAATAATATGTAAAAATATGGTAAAATATCTTTATTCTTTGTATAAGGGGATTTTATTTTGAAAGCATATGAATTAAATTTAACATACTACAGAAAGCTCGCCGGTCTTTCGATAAATCAGCTCGCTTTTGCACTAAATGTATCACGAGGAACTATCGACAACTACGAAAAAGGCAGAACACATCCGTCTATGGATATGGTTGTACGCCTTGCACATATACTGGGTGTAACCACCGATGACTTACTGGGCTTTTCTGTTCATCACGACTGATATCCCTATACAATCATACCTTTAACACAAAAATATGTCAAGCAAAATTATACCAACTACTGTTGAAAATTGAGTAAATTGGTGATATACTGAACATAATATAAGAAACGGAGGCAGTTCTGATGATACAGGATTTGCACAATCACACATATATGAGCTATGACGGTGTCGAAACTCCCGACACTCTTATTGATAATGCAATAAGAAGCGGAATTGACATCATCGGAATTACCGACCACCAGTTTACAGACAGCTTCGATTTTGACACATATATCAAGACTCTGCAACTGGCAAAAAAACGTTACAAAGACAAGTGTTCGGTAAAAATCGGGCTTGAAATCGGTACAAGACCAAAGCCGGATAATTTTCTCGCAAAAACCTCCTCCGGTTTGCTCGATTATTGCCTTTTTGAAAGTCTTGACAGCGAAAGAGGTATGGATTTATATGAATTTCTTGAATGGCGCAAGCTTTTCTCCTGTCCAACAGGTCTTGCTCATACCGATATTTTCGCACTATCAGAGCGGTACGGAGTTGACATCTTTAAGATATTGAGAGAGAACGATATTTTCTGGGAAATAAATATCTCAGGCAATTACAGCTACTATTATGATTTTCTTTCAAACCCCAAAAAACGTAAAGCAGTTTCCGAAAGCGGAATAACAATCAGCATCGGTTCCGACACACATCGTATTTACGAATTTAATAAATCCAAGCTCATATCAGCCAACGAGCTTGCCGAAACATTAGGTAACCGTATAATTTTTGTCAAGGGGTGGTAATCATATATTACACATACATACTTGAATGTGCAGACGGCACACTCTACTGCGGCTACACGAATGACGTAGAAGCACGTGTAAAAACTCACAATAGCGGTAAAGGTGCAAAATATACAAAATCACGTCTGCCTGTGAAAGTGGTATGGTCTTCCGAGCATACTACAAAATCCGAGGCAATGAGTCTTGAAGCAAAAATCAAGCGGTTGCCACGCGAACAAAAGCTTGAACTTATAAACGGCATATCTTAAAAGATATGCTGTTATTATTGGATACAAAAGGAAGGGTTTTAATTGAAATACTTAATGCAATTCGGCATAATTATCGCTGTCAGCTTTGCAGGCGAGCTTTTATGTAATTTTATACCGCTCACCGTCCCTGCAAGTATATGGGGACTTGTTATAATGCTTATTCTTCTGATAACAGGAGTGCTTAAGCTCGAAAAGGTAGAAAATGCTGCTGATTTTTTAATAAACATAATGCCGCCAATGTTTATTCCTGCAGTTGTAGGACTTCTCGACTCATACAAAATAATACAGTCGGATGTTCTTGCTTTCATTGTAATAAATGTGCTGACAACAGTTATTGTTATGGGAGTTTGCGGAAGGATTGCACAATCAATTTTAAGGCGAAAGGAGAAGAAAGACAATGAATGAGCTTTTTCAGACTTCTCTTTTCTTTGGAGTCTTTATAAGTATTTTTGCTTATTGGATAGGTATGCTTATAAGAGAAAAATTCAAATCACCACTACTTAATCCAATGCTTATCGCAGTTGTGCTTGTAATTGCTTTTCTTCTTATTACTGGTACAAGCTATGAAACCTACAACAACAGCGCAAAATATCTTTCCTATCTTATAACTCCTACAACCGTATCTCTTGCAATACCTTTATACAGAAGACTAAGCATATTAAAAAAGAACCCGACAGCAATAATTCTCAGCCTTGCAAGCGGTGTTGTTTCCTGCCTTGTTTCGATATATGTCCTTTGTCTTTTGATGAAGTGTAATTTTGAGGTATATGCTACTCTAATACCGAAATCCATCACAACAGCAATCGGCATCGACCTCTCAACTGAGCTTGGCGGAAATGCGTCTCTTACCGCAACAGCTATATGTATAACAGGTTTAACAGGCACTATTTTCGCAGATATTATACTAAAGCTGTTTCGTATAACTCATCCGGTTGCAATGGGTTTGGCAATAGGCTGTTCAGCCCATGCTCTCGGCACAACACACGCTATGGAATTAGGCGAAATACAAGGTGCCCTGAGCTCGCTCGCAATTGTTATATCAGGACTAATGACCGTTATACTTGCACCGTTTTTTGCTTCTTTGCCCATAGGCTGATAAATTTATCACAAAATTTTCTTCTTTTCTGTTGATAAGAGTCGAATTTTGTGATATAATAC
>JAHAZB010000071.1 GCA_018384175.1 Eubacteriales bacterium | reverse complement strand
CTTATACAATATATAATTTTGTTTACAATGGCATCGGCTGACCGCACTTTAACACATAATCAGCTTACATCTTTGGTGCTTGATAAGTGTAATATCAGCTTTACCGATTTTTCTATTGCACTTGATAATCTTATAAATATAGGTCTATTGGCAAGATATAAGCCTGAAGAAAATCTGCATATTTACGAGCTTACTGAAAAAGGTAAGGAGGCAAACGGCTTTTTCTACCGTTCCATTCCTATTTATATAAGAGAGCCGATTTTGGAATATATTGCGCCGTTTTTCCGCGAAGAAATCAGGAAAAGCAGTGCACGTGCTGAAATTATGCCTATCAATGAGCAGGAGTTTATGGTACAGTGCGGCATCTATGATAACAAAACACCGCTTATGGAGTTGAGCTTTTATGCCGGTACACGCAAGATGGCTGCTCAGATGGTGCGTCATTTTAAGGAAAAACAGGACGAGATTTATCAGGCTGTTCTCTATGCAATGACTCCCGCTGAGGATGGTGCGGAGGAGGAAGAATGAGTTACGCAGCTTTTTCTACGATTTATGACCGTATGATTGCAGAAGACGTTGACTATGGCAAAATATGTGATTTTATCGAGAATGTATTTATTGACAGAGGAATAGCACCTGTGCTTATAGCTGACCTTGCCTGCGGAACGGGAGGGGTTACACTTCCGCTTGCCGCAAGAGGATACGATATGATTGGAATAGACCGTTCCTTTGATATGCTTGATATTGCAGGCAGAAAGGACAAGGAACACAAAATCCTTTTCCTTAACCAGTCGATTGAAAATTTAGACCTTTACGGTACTGTCGGTGCGGCTCTTTGTATGACCGACGGGTTTAATTATGTTTTGTCGGACAAGACTTTGCTTTCGGCTCTTAAAAGACTTCGCACTTGCTTTATGGATAAGGGCGGCGTGCTTATTTTTGATGTTTCAACTGAGCATAAGCTTAAAAATGTTCTTGCGGATAAAACCTTTGTGTATGATACAGACGATATTTTCTATGCTTGGGAGAATAAATACTATCCTAAGAAGAAACTCTGTGAGATGACAATAAATTTCTTTAACAGGACAAAACGGGGTTATCGAAGAATAACCGAGAGACAGCTTCAAAGGGCAAGGAGTACAAAAGAAATCAAAAGGCTTCTTGTATTGGCAGGCTTTGTCAATGTGGAATGTTATTCGTCGACTTCTTTTTCGCCTGAAAGAGAGGATGCTGAAAGATTGTGGTTTGTCTGTGAAAATCCGAAATAAAGGAGAGATTTTGATAAATGGGTTCGCTTGCGTGGCAGCTTCGCAACAGAAGAAGCGGCTTTGACAGAATTCTTGCATATGTTACAATATTAGCGGCTGTTATGGGACTTGTTGCTGTTTATTCGGCTACACTTTCCTATGGCGGTATTTCCAATATTGCAGTTCAGACGGGTGCTTGCTTGGTTGGATTGGCAATTATGGTGCTGATTAGCAGATTGGACTATGAGCAGTTTAATCTTATGGTGATGCCGATTTTTGCGTTTAGTATATTTTTGTTGGTGCTTGTTCTTATAATAGGTACGGGTGCAGATGAGGTTGGCGCAAAAAGCTGGATAAGATTCGGACCTGTCGGTATTCAGCCGGCGGAGATTGCAAAGGTTGGTTTTATTATAACCTTTGGTTATCATCTCTCTAAAAAGGAGAAGACAGTAAACAGTATTCCTACACTTGTAGGTCTTGCTGCGCATCTTCTGGTCTTTCTGGCGCTTATTATGCTTCAGCCTGATGCCGGAAGTGCTATGGTTTTTGTGTTTATATTTATAGTGCTTTTGTTTGCGGCAGGGTTGTCGCTTAAGCTTGTAATTCCTGCGTTTTTAATCGGTGCGGCATCGCTGCCATTTGTGTATAAGTTTGCACTAAGCCCTTATCAGCAGCACAGAATACAGGTGTTCTTAAACCCTGAGCTTGACCCTCTCGGTAAGGGATATAATGTTATTCAATCAAAAATTGCAGTAGGTTCGGGTGGACTTTTTGGCAAAGGATATCTGCAGGGCACGCAAAATCAGATGGGATTTCTGCCGGCAAAGCATACCGATTTTATCTTCTCGACAATTGCAGAGGAGTTCGGTTTTGTTGGTGCGGCGGTAGTGGTGTTTATACTTTTGTTTATCATTTCTCGTTGCTTTATGGTTTCAATACGCTCACAGAACAGATTTGGACGTTATATTGCTGCAGGTGTCGGTGCTATGCTGCTGTTTCATACGTTGGAGAATGTGGGAATGTGTATCGGACTTATGCCGGTTACCGGTATTCCGCTTCCGTTTTTCAGTTATGGCGGAACTTCGATACTTACAAATCTGATTGCAATTGGTTTGGTCTTGTCTGTATCAAGACGAAATAAGGGGAGTTTTTATCTATGAAAACAGCACTTGTAACAGGAGCATCGCGAGGAATAGGAGCGGCTATCGCTAAAAGACTTGCAGCAGACGGAATGTTTGTGTATGTGAATTATTCCAAAAGCCGCGAAGCAGCAGAAAGACTTGCTGTGGAAATAGGCGGCAAGGCAATATGCGCAGATGTTTCCTGTGAGACGGATGTTAAACGGATGATAGAGCACATCACGACAGAGCGTGGTGGAGTGGATATACTTGTGAATAATGCAGGTATTTCTATGATAAAGATGCTGTGCGATACAACAAGTGAGGATTGGGACAGAATATTTGGTGTAAATATGCGTGGCGCATATCTTGTGGCGAAAGCGGCGATGGAGAAAATGGTCTCGAATAAATATGGAAGAATTGTGAATATATCGTCTATGTGGGGTGAGGTCGGAGCATCCTGTGAGGTTGCATACTCTGCATCAAAAGCGGCGCTTATAGGCTTCACGAAAGCACTGGCAAAGGAACTGTCGCTGTCGGGGATAACTGTCAACTGCGTTACTCCGGGAGTGATTGATACCGAGATGAATTCGCATTTCTATGATGATGTTATAGCTGAATTGACCGAAGAAATTCCGCTTGGAAGAATAGGAAAGCCGGAAGAAATAGCAGAAGTTGTGTCTTTTTTATGCTCGGATAGTGCAAAGTATATAACCGGACAGACGGTAGGCGTTTCGGGCGGTATGATTATATGAATGAGTAAAGCTGTGGTTGTTTGCCACGGCTTTTTTGTATATTAAAAAAGGCGCTCGGTAAAACCCAGCACCTTTTATCATACTTAGCTGTAAACCTTTTCGTCAAGTACTCCTATGTACGGCAGATTTCTGTATCTTTCTGCAAAGTCAAGACCATAACCTACTACAAATTCGTTGGGTATAATCTTTCCTGTATAATCAGCGTTTATTTCAGATTCACGACGCTCAGGCTTGTCCAATAGAGTACATAGCTTTATGCACTTGGGATTTCTCTTCGCAAGAAGTGATTTGAGCTTTGAAAGGGTATTACCGCTGTCGATAATATCCTCTATAATAAGCACATTAAGACCGGCAAGGTCAAGGCTTGTATCAAGCAGAATGTTGATGTTTCCACTTGATTTGGAATCATGACCATAGCTTGTAGCCTTCATAAAATCAATCGTTACAGGCATTGTAAGTTTTTTGAGTAAATCTGATGCAAAAAACATACTGCCTTTTAGTATTATAAGAGCGAGTACAGGCTCGCCTGCAAAATCATTATTGATTTTTTCGGAAAGGCGCTCTACCGCAGATTTAATTTCATCTTCTGTCATAAGGACATACTTAATATCCTTTTGCATAAAACAATTTCCCCCTTTTATATAACTCATCCTAAGTTTACAAAATTATTTATAATATCAGCACCTACCGGAGTCAATCCCGATGCCGGGTGCAGATTTATCGCAAAAATGTTGCTGCTAATGCCGGGCGCTGTAAAGTTTTCGAATGCTACAACCTCTCCTGTTTCTGCTCTTGCGATACAGTCAAGACCTGATGGAAGAACAGCTTCGATAACAGCAACCGGAGTTCCACGACATATTTTAATGACTTTTTCCAAGCCACAAAATATCGCTGAATTATTATCTATTATTGCCCATTCCTGCTTCCCTTCGGCGCACGATTCAAGTGTTTCACATCTTGCTCCGAAAGCCTTTGCAACAGCACGATAACCGTCGTGAATTCCAAGAATAGGTATATTTATAAGTATAGCCGCCTTGACAGCAGCGACAGCTGCATCGGATGCATCACATACAATGAGCTTCTCAGCAGATTCAATAGCAACATCATAAGTAACATTCGGTGTGATTTCGTAAACAAAGTCAAACAGAGCTTTTTCGCCGATAAAAAGAATCACCTGTCTGGGCCCTCCTTTTACTTTTTTCTCTTGAATTTGTTCAAAAATATGATATAATATAATTGTATACATA
>JAHAZB010000070.1 GCA_018384175.1 Eubacteriales bacterium | reverse complement strand
ATATTGTATATTGGAACACTTATAATAACAATAATCTTTGGGAGGATAAAAATGATTAGTAAAGCGTTTAAGAACATAGTATCACAAATGGCTGAGATTTATCCAAAAAGATTCGGTATTGCCGATTCAAAAGGACTTGTCCTTGCGTCAAACGGCTCAGAGCTTCCTTCGGAAATCATTGAAGATCTGTTGTATGTTATGTCAAATGAGGATAAAGTTTATACAAAAGACGGTTTCACTGTAAGACCGATTGTTGGTAAGCCTTTGCCTGATTACGTCGTATATGTGGAAGGCACAGACGAGGTTTCGCAGTATTGCTGTAATTCTGTTGCTGTTGCTGCAAATAATGTTCGCCATTATTATGACGAAAAATATGATAAGACAGTATTTATGCAGAATGTGATTTTCGATAATGTTCTTGCGTTTGATCTCCACCAGAAAGCTATGGAGCTTCATATTGACATCGAACAGCCTAGAGCGGTGTTCTACATAAAGGTTGAAGGAAAAGGCGATTTGAGCATATATGAAGTTATCAGGAATATATTCCCGGACAGAGACCATGATTTTCTTATAAATATTGACAGTGAGAATCTTGTACTTATCAAAGAGTTGAAAGAACAGGTTTCTACCGATGCAATAGAGACTATGGCACAGCAGATTATAGATACAGTTCATACAGAAAGTATGATGCGTATTTTAATTGGTGTAAGTGCTGCTGCAGAGAATTTGAATAAAATCAATAATGCATATAAAGAAGCACAGATTGCTCTTGAGGTTGGTAAGGTTTTTGACGAAGAAAAGCTTATTCTTAACTATGAGAGTCTTGGTATTGGCAGACTTATATATCAGCTTCCTATTAAACTTTGCGAATTGTTTTTACAGGAGGTATTCAAGAAGGGTGATATAACACTGCTCGATAGTGAGACAATTCTCACCATCAATAAGTTCTTTGAAAATGACCTTAACGTTTCTGAAACATCAAGACAGCTATTTGTACACAGAAACACACTTGTTTATAGACTTGAGAAGATTTATAAGCTTACCGGACTTGACCTTAGAAAGTTTGACCAGGCAATTGTATTTAAGGTTGCAATGATGGTTCATAAGTATCTTGTATCAAATCCGATGAAAATCTGATGAGTTTTACCGAAAGGACAGCAATATGATAGAATTTGTAAATGTTACAAAAGAATTTGAAAATGGTGTTGTTGCGCTCAATGATGTAAGCTTGAAAATCGAGAATGGCGAATTTGTATTTCTTATCGGTTACTCTGGTGCGGGAAAAACAACAATTACCAAGATTCTTATGAGAGAGGAAAATGCCACTTCCGGACAAGTTTTCCTCGATGGAAAGGATATTACTACAATTGGTGATAAGGAAATACCATATTTGAGAAGGAAAATGGGAGTTGTCTTTCAGGATTTCAGACTGTTGGAGGACAGAACTGTTTACGAGAATGTTGAATTTGCTATGCAGATTGTTGGTGCATCACGAAGGGATATAAGAAGAAGAGTGCCAACTGTTTTGAATATGGTAGGACTTAATTACAAGGCAAAGATGTTCCCAAGACAGTTATCCGGTGGAGAGCGGCAGAGGGTAGCTATTGCAAGAGCATTGGTAAATAATCCTACATTACTTATTGCAGATGAACCGACAGGAAACCTTAATCCTGAAACGGCTATGGAAATTATGGAAATATTCGAAAATATCAATGCAATGGGAACTACTATAATTATGGCAACACATGCTCATGATATTGTCGATGCAATGCATAAACGTGTAATTGCGATAGAAGACGGACGTGTGGTAAGAGATGAAGTAGGAGGTGAGTATCATCAGTATGTCACGGATTAAGTATTTTATCGGTGAGGCAAGAAAGAATATTATCCGTAATGGTCTTATGAGTGTTGCATCACTTTTTACTATTGTTTCATGCCTTGTTATCCTCGGAATTTTTATGATAATCTCGCTCAATGTTGAGACTGTTACTAATCAGATTAAAGACCAGTGTGAAATCCAGGTTTTTCTTGATATTAACACATCAGATGAACGTGTGAATGAAATACACACACAAATTTCAGCAATGCAGAATGTTAAATCAGCTGAAATATATACAAAAGAGCAAATGCTCGAAGAAGTTAAAACAACAATGTTTAAGGGCCGTGAAGAGCTGATAGACACTTTTGATGCGGAAGAAAATCCTTTTAGTGATTCATATAAGATTGTTCTGAATGATATATCTCTTGCCGGTGAAACCGCAGAACAGCTTTCTGCTATTGAAAATGTAGAAAGTGTTACAAATAAGCAGGATGTTGTAAATGTAGTCATTTCAATATCAGAGAACATGAGATGGGCGACAATAATTATTATGCTGCTTTTGTTACTTGTTGCTGTAGTAATTATTTCAAATACTGTACGGCTTACGGTATTTAACCGCCGTAAAGAAATCGGTATTATGAAATACATTGGTGCAACTGACAGATTTATCCGTATACCATTTATATTTGAAGGTGTACTTGTAGGAATAGCTGGTGCAATTGTGGCATTCCTGCTGATGTTCGGGGCATATTCTTTTATTCTGAACTTTATTGATAAGAATAACTTTGACTTGTTCACACTTATCGGATTAAAGCCTGTTGCATCATGGCTTGCAATTATATTCTTTGTTGTTGGTGGTCTGATAGGAATGTTGGGCAGCATGCTATCAATGAAGAAATATCTTAAGGTATAACACTTGGAAAGGATACTATAATGAAAAGTATAACATTAAAGCGTTTTGCTTCTGCATTACTTGCAGGAATGCTTATATTTTCACAGACAGCATACGCTGCAAAGAGTGTCAGCGAACTTAAGAAAGAGTTGTCTGAAAACAAAAAAGCAACAGATAAAATTAAAGAAGAAATTAAAGATAAACAACAAGATAAAAATGCTGCAACCGCGAGAATAAATCAGCTTGATATTGAAATCTCAGGCGTGCAGGATGACATTGATTCAGCTCAGGCAGTTATAGACGAAAAGCAGTCTGAAATTGATAAGGCAAACATAAAAATTGAAGGTCTTAATTTGGATATTGACAAAACAACCGAGAAGTTAAAGAGTCGTATGAAAGTAATGTATGAATACGGAAGCACTTCTTATCTCGAAATTTTGCTGGAGTCAAAGGGCTTTTCTGATTTATTTACCAGAATTGCTGCGATACAGGCAATTGTTAAGCATGATAATAAAGTGATTGATGATTATGCTATGCAGATAGAGGAGTTGGAAGCTGCAAAACAGGTTGTTGTAACAGAACAACAGGAGCAGATAGAAGCGAAAGCTATCCTTACTACCGAGCAGGACAAGCTTGAAGGACTGAGAAATGAAAGAGTCAGGGTTGTTGAGGAATTAAACCGTGATATTGCAGCACTTGAGGCCGCTGAAAAGCAAAAGGAAAAGGATGCTGCTTCCTTGCAGGCTGAAATCAATAAAGCACTTAGCAAATCTTCTAACTCAAATGTAGTGTATAAGGGTAACGGTAAATTCGGCTGGCCTTCGGCTGCCTCAACAAAAATAACGTCTCAGTATGGATACAGAGTTCATCCGATTTTCAAAACAAGAAAGCTTCACAGAGGCATTGATATCGGAGCACCGGCAGGAACGGATGTTCTTGCGGCTGAGGATGGTGTTGTTCTGACTGCCGGATATAATAACAGTTATGGCTACTATATCACAATCAATCACGGTAGTGGATATGTAACGCTTTATGCGCATAATTCCAAGCTTTTAGTTAAATCAGGTCAAACTGTTTCAAGAGGACAGACGATAGCTAAATGCGGTTCTACTGGAAACTCCACAGGTCCGCATATCCATTTTGAAGTACAAATCAATGGAAAGCTTGCGAATCCTTTGAACTATCTATAAATTTTAATAAATCCGAAAGGGATGTAAATTTTGAAAATCAATAAAACTACTGCTATTACAATTGCTGTTACAGCGGTTGTAACCTGCCTTGCTACTAATACAGTAAGAGATTATATGTTTTTGAACAATAATGCAAAGGTAGTAAAGAAAATTTCTGATATAACTGAGATTATTATGGATAACTCCATTTATTCTGCTGACGCAGATCTTATGGCTGATAATGCTGCGACGGCACTTGTAGCAACTATTGGTGATAAGTATACCAGATATCTTAATAAAGAAGAATATAAGCAACACTCTGACAGTATATCAAGTGGCTACTTTGGTGTAGGACTTACTTTGACTTCTGATTTTGTTACAGGAAAGGTAAGTGTATACGAATGTGCAGAGGATGGCCCAAGTGCACGTGCAGGTGTACAGGTTGGGGATATTCTTACTTCTGTTGATGGACAGGAGTGTAATAGCGAGAAATTAAGTGAGCTGATAAGCTATATCAAGTCAAAAGAAGTTGGAACTGATATTATTCTTGGAGTATTAAGAGATGGCGAAGCTCTTGAATTTGTAGCACCGTTTGAGGAAATACAGACAAATTCCGTTTCCGGTCAGATGCTCAGTGGAGATACCGGATATGTTAAGATTGATAGCTTTAAGGGCAATCTTAATAAAGACTCAAGAACTGCGTATGACGATTTTGTTGATAAGGTAAATGAACTAAGAAATGAAGGTATGACAAAGCTTGTCATTGACCTTAGAGACAATCCTGGCGGTGAGTTTGGTGTAGTTGCAAGCATAACTGACGAAATTCTTGATAGTGGGCTTATAACATACACAGAGGACAAGAACGGAAAACGCAGTGAATTAAATGCAACATCAGGCGGATATAATTATCCAATGGTAATCATAACAAATGGCAATAGTGCATCTGCATCTGAAATCCTTACAGCAGCACTACAGGATAATGGAAAGGCTGTTGTAGTTGGTGAAAGAACCTTTGGAAAGGGTGTAGTACAAACTGTAAGAAGACTGTTTGATGGCTCAGGAATCATTGTTACATCTTCAAGATACTTTACTCCGAACGGAATCTGTATTGATGGAATTGGCATTGAGCCTGATGTTGAATGTAAGCTCCCTGAAGGAAAAACTCCTGCAGATTATACAGTGGAAAATGACCCACAAATTGCCAAGGCATTAGAAGTGCTTAAAGTACTTATAAACAAATAAAATACATAAGCGGTATTGATTGTTCGATACCGCTTTTCGTGTAGTAAGAAAGAGGTGGACATATGCTGTCTTTAATATATTCATCCGGTCTTATTGGCATCGACGGATACACAGTAAAGGTTGAGACTGATATAGGAAACGGTCTGCCGAGGTTTGATCTTGTAGGATTGCCGGATGCCAGTGTAAAGGAAGCGAAAGAAAGAGTTCAGGCGGCAATCAAGAACTCCGGATTTGGTTTTCCTGCAAAAAAAATTGTTGTAAATCTTGCGCCTGCAGCGCTTAAAAAGGTGGGAGCATCTTATGACCTGCCAATTGCAGTATCAGTTCTTTGTGCTACAAATCAACTACCGATTGAACCGATAAAGAATGCAGTATTTATTGGAGAACTCTCTTTAGATGGTAGTGTGTATGCGGTAAATGGAGTGTTACCGATGGTAATTTCTGCACTTTCCGAGGGCTATGACACATTTTTCGTGCCTGAACAAAATGCCGCTGAAGCATCTGCGGTAAGCGGTGCAAAGGTATTTCCGATGCGTCAGCTTAAGGATATTTATGGCCATTTGTGTACGCCGAACAAAATCGAACAATATACTCACACTGAGAGAGATAATGGTGAAAAGCTGCTTGAGTCGCTTCTTGATTTCAAGGATGTGAAGGGACAGGATAATGCTAAAAGAGCAATTGAAATAGCTGCGGCAGGAAACCATAACATACTTTTAATTGGTCCACCGGGAACCGGCAAAACAATGTTGGCACAAAGAATACCGGGTATTTTGCCTGACCTGACAACCGAAGAATCACTTGAGGTAACTAAAATACACTCGATTGCAGGAATATTGCCGTCCGGCGTTTCGATGGTTAAAACAAGACCTTTCAGAAGTCCACATCATTCTGTATCACCTCCGGGACTCACAGGCGGCGGTGCAGGATTACCACGACCGGGCGAACTGTCGCTTGCACATAACGGTGTGCTGTTTCTTGACGAGCTTCCTGAGTTCAAAAGAGATGTGCTTGAGGCTATGCGACAACCTTTGGAAGACGGAGTTGTAACTATTTCACGAGTTGCGGCAAGCCTTACGTATCCATGCAATATGATGCTTGTTGCATCTATGAATCCTTGTAAATGTGGCTATTTTGGCTCTGGGACACATCGTTGTACTTGTACACCACCACAAATAGATGCATATCGTTCGAGAATTTCAGGCCCTTTGCTTGATAGAATAGATATTCAGGTAGAGGTTGGAAGTGTGGATTATTCTGATTTAAGCAAAGAAGAAATAGGTGAGTCATCTTCGGTTATAAAAGAACGTGTTAACAGAGCGAGAGCACTCCAACAGGAGCGGTATAAAAACTTACCTATTTACTCAAATGCACAGCTTAACTCAGGACAGCTTGAGGAGTATTGCAAAATAGGTGAAAGGGAACATAAATTGCTCAGTAACGCATTTGACAGACTTGGCTTGAGTGCAAGGGCATATAGCAGGATACTCAAAGTTGCAAGAACTATTGCGGATTTGGAACATAGTGAGAACATAAATGCGGCTCATATAGCAGAAGCTATACAATACCGTAGCCTTGACCGCAAATATTTTGAATAATTTATTTCATTGTTCACATTTTGACACATTATAATGATATAATCTCTCTTTAGGAAAAAAAGGAGGGTTTTGAAGTGAAAAACAGGATTTTGATAGTTGAAGATGAGCAATTGATGCGTGAAGTAATACGTGATTACTTTTAAAGAGATGGATATGTTTGCGACGAAGCAGAAACTGGAACAGATGCTTTGGATTTGATGCTTAACCAAAATTATGAGCTTGTTTTGCTTGATGTAATGTTGCCTGAAATGGATTGCTTTTCGGTATGCAGCGAAATCAGAAAGAAAAGCTCTGTGCCGATTATTATGATTACTGCGCGTTCTGATGAATATGATAAGCTTAATGGCTATGAAGTTGGTGATGACGATTATGTAACAAAACCATTTTCGCCAAAGGTACTGCTTGCAAAAGCAAATGCAATATTTCATACACAACATGGCGGCAGAATAGGAGTTACTGTGTCAGGTGATGATAAAGAAGCAGTATTTGAAATTGAAAACGCAGGCAAAAATATTTCTGATGAAGATATAGAATTTATCTGGGATAAGTTTTATAAGTCAGATAAGTCGAGAAGAAGGAGCGGAAAATACTGATGAAGGAGTAAAAT
>JAHAZB010000091.1 GCA_018384175.1 Eubacteriales bacterium | reverse complement strand
GGACATAGTAATCCTCCATTCGAACTAAAATTATATCTTTTTATATTATACATTATAATATCAGCTTTTTCTATGAATAAAATGTAAATTTTTATGTTCTTAAAACTCTTGCGCCGATTTCTTCCATATTTATATAGAAAATTCCGTCCTCGGCATAAAATTCCTCTCCATTTACGTCGGTAAGCTTTTTTATGCCAAATCTTGCTGCATCAAGTCTTATACATCTTTCACCGCCGAAGTTGGCAAGAACAACAAATTTTCCGTCTTTGCCGGTTCTCAGCATAGCATAACCTCTGTCATAGGTATAAATCGTCTCCATATCACCCGACACAAAGCTATCCGCACTTTGACGGAGTTTAATCAGAGTCTTTACCTTATCCAAAATCTCAGTATCCTCATTCCCCCATGGGTAGCAGGCACGGCAAAATGGGTCTGCAAAGCCCTGAACACCCACTTCATCGCCATAGAACAGACACGGTACGCCGGGCATTAGAAAAAGTAATGTCATTACAGCAAAAAGTCTCTGTTTCGCCAAATTCAGTTTCTCACCGCTCATATAATACGCCGCCTGAGATTCTTTATTATCGGGATAATCTCCACCAAGCACAGTAATTATTCGCTCTACATCGTGCGAAGAAAGGAAGTTCAGGAGCGAATAAAAGGTTTCCTTAGGATAATTTTCTCTGATGGAAGATATTCTCATATCAAAGGCTTTTGCATCACATCTGCCGAGCGCAAAGTCGATTAGTGCATTTCGCAACGGATAGTTCATAACCGAGTCAAGCTCATCACCCAAAAGGTATTCTCTCTCCTCGCCGTATACCACCTTATTCGACGCATCCTCCCATACCTCGCCAATTATAACCGCCTCGCTATCTGTTTCCTTAACAGCCTTACGAAGCTCCTTTATAAAACTATCAGGAAGCTCGTCTGCAACATCAAGTCGCCAGCCGCCTGCACCTTTTTTGAGCCATTTTTTCACAATTGAGTTCTTGCCCGAAATTATATAGTCGCGGTAGCTTTCGTCCATTTCCTCAACCTGTGGCAAAGTTTCCATCCCCCACCAGCTTTCATACTTTTCGGGATAAGAGGAGAATCTGTACCAAGCCGAATACGGAGACTCCAACGACTGATATGCACCAATACTGTCATATGTTCCGTTTTTATTGAAATATTTACTGTCGCTGCCGGTGTGGTTAAACACACCGTCCAGAATTATACGTATTCCGTATTTTTCCGCTTCTTTGCAAAGGCGTTCAAAGTCCTTTTCTGTACCCAAAACCTCATCTATTACTTCGTAATCACCCGTGTCATAACGATGGTTGGAGTAGGCTTTGAATATGGGATTGAGGTAGATTGCGCCTATACCCAAATCGGCAAGATAAGGGAGCTTTGATATAATGCCTTCAAAATTTCCACCGAAGAAGTCGGAGCAATCAAACCTGCCACCAAACTGTTCAGTTTTATAATAAGGCATCTCGCCCCAGTTCCGCTTTTTCATATGCGGTTTTTCCGCCTTAAAATCACCTTCCCTGCAAAATCTGTCAGGAAAAATCTGGTAACAAATGCTGTTTTTGAACCAGTCGGGTGTTTTGTAGTCTTCAGAACAGACAGTTATCTGATATTTCTTTTCCGGCACATTGTCCCAAAGCCTGCCGATACCACCCAATGCACTATCATTATTGCCATAGTAAAACAAGCCCTGCTCAGTATCTATTTCAAAATAGTAATAAAGCTTACAGGGCTTTTCAGGGAGCTTTATTACCACAGTATAGATATTGTATTCGCCAAGCGACTGAGTATAATACATACCATATCGTCCGGCATTGGTTACAAGCTCAATCCGTTTTGGTATTCCTATATTTTCTATTGAAATTGAGAGGGTTACCTCTTTATTGCATTCTGCCGCTCCGAAAGGGTTGCGATAAAAGAGGGAATGCGAGTTATGTTCTGCTTTCATTTATGGTTGTTCCTTTTAGTGATTTTTATAAGCTAAAAAAACGGGACGCCGAGGACGCCGTCCCCTACATTATTTTCTGCAGGGAACAGCATTAAACGACGAACCGTAATGTTTACTTAATTGGTTTTAAGTGCCAGATTTTTTCGTTATAGTCGTTTATGGTACGGTCGGATGAGAAGTAACCTGCCGATGCAGTGTTCATAATAGCCTTTTCAAGCCACTTTTCCTTATCCTGATAATCCTTTGATATTCTGTCCTGTGTCTCGCAGTATGCATCAAAATCACGCAGAACCATATAGGTATCAGCATAGCCGTAATCACCAAAGAGAAGTGTCTGGTAAAGGTCCTGGAAAAGCTGAGGATGTGCAGGCTCAAGCTCACCTGAGATAAGCTGGTCCATAACACGTCTTAACACGTTATTACTTGCGTAGATATTCTTGACCTCCTGAGAATCACCAAGTCTTACTCTTGCTTCAACCTCATCTGCAGTAAGTCCGAAGATGTAGATATTATCCGCACCTACCTCCTGAAGCATCTCTACGTTTGCACCGTCAAGAGTGCCGATAGTAACTGCACCGTTTAACATAAACTTCATATTTCCTGTACCCGATGCTTCCTTACCTGCCGTTGAAATCTGCTCTGAAACATCAGCCGCAACAACAAGCTTTTCTGCAATGGATACACCGTAGTTTTCGAGGAATACAACCTTGATTTTACCCTTAATTCTCTCGTCATTGTTAATCTTCTCGCCAATTGTGTTGATAAGCTTTATGATAAGCTTTGCTCTTGTATAGCCGGGAGCAGCCTTTGCACCGAAGATAAATGTTCTTGGTACATAGTCTATATCAGGATTTTCAACAAGCTTATTATAATCCGCAAGAATATGGAGAATATTCATAAGCTGCCTCTTATACTCGTGAAGTCTCTTTGCCTGAACATCAAAGATGGAGTCAGGATTAACCTCAATTCCGTTATGCTCCTTGATATATTCTGCAAGCGCAACCTTGTTGTTGTGCTTAATCTTTGCAAATTCTGCCTTAAATTCCTTATCCTTTACAAACTTCTTGAGTTTTTGGAGTTCGTTGTAGTCCTTAATCCACTTATCTCCGATTTTTGATGTGATAAGGTCTGCAAGCTCTTCGTTACAGTTGCAAATCCAGCGACGGAAGGTGATACCGTTTGTTATTGCGTGGAAACGGCTCTCGTCCATTCTGTAATAGTCTGCAAAGATATCCTTTTTGAGAATGTCGGTATGAAGTCCCGAAACACCGTTTACCGCAAAGCAAGTAGCGAGGCAAAGATTTGCCATAAACACCTTATTATCAGAAAGAACTGCCATCCACTTATGCTTGCCTGTATCGCCGGGGTAGAAGTTTTCAAGTCTTTCCATAAGGCGACGGTTGATTTCTTCTACAATCATAGAAATTCTCGGCAATATCTTCTTGAACATATCAAATGACCACTTTTCAAGCGCCTCAGACATAACAGTATGGTTTGTATATGCAAAGGTTCTGCAGGTAATATCCCATGCTTCTTCCCAGCCGAGTCCCTTTTCATCCATCAGAATTCGCATAAGCTCAGGAATTGCAAGAGTCGGGTGAGTATCGTTAATGTGGATTACAGCCTTGTCGGGAAGATTTGCCCAGTTTGTGCCGTAACGTGTTTCATACTCACGCAAAATCCACTGAAGTGTAGCAGATACAAGGAAATACTGCTGCTTTAAGCGAAGCTCCTTACCCTCAGTATGGTTATCCTCAGGATAAAGCACCTTTGAAATAACCTCTGCAAGCTGCTTTTCCTCAACTGCACGGATATAGTTTCCACGGTTGAACTCACTCATGTTGAAGTGGTCGGGTGATTTAGCCGACCAGAGTCTTAATTTGTTTACAATCTTTGAATCATAGCCAACAAGGGGTACATCATATGGCATCGCAAGAATTGTATGCTCATTTTCATAGTGGCACACAAATTTGCCGTCTACCCAGTCGGTATGCACTCTGCCGCCGAATTTAACCTCAACAGTTTCCTCAGGACGTGCAATTTCCCACGCATTGCCGTTTTCAAGCCATGAATCGGGAAGCTCTATCTGATAACCGTCAACAATCTTCTGGCGGAAAAGTCCATATTCGTAACGAATTGTACAGCCGTATGCAGGCAAATCAAGTGTGGTAAGTGAGTCGATAAAGCAAGCTGCCAATCTTCCCAGACCACCGTTTCCAAGTCCTGCATCATTTTCAAGCTCAACTACATCAGAGAGCTTATATCCCATTGATTCGAGTGCATTTCTGTACTCATCAGTCTGCATAAGGTTAAGAATATTAGTTGCAAGAAGTCTGCCCATCAAAAACTCGAAAGACAGGTAATAAAGCTTCTTTGAGCCTTCCTCCTTAACCTGTTTGTGGGACTTTGCCCACATTTCCATAACCTTGTCTCTTGCTGTAAGAGCACAAGCTGTATATACCATTTTCGGGGTTGCATCTTCAAGCACCTTTCCGAAATGTCTTGAAATTTTACCCTCAATCTCCGCAACAAGTCTTTGCTCCGCTGCGGTTAGTTTCTTTACTGCCATTATTTGTTGTTCCTTTCAATCTTGTATTATTTGAATCTCAGCCAAAATTCGACAACTGACCATCGAGACGCCGGTCCCTACTTTGTTCTCGTTTTCTTGGCTACTGTCTTTTTAGGTGCGTTTTTTTCAGCAGCCGCCTTCTTTGCCGCCGGTTTTTTCTTAGGAGCCGGTTTCTTTTCTTCTTTTACCGGTTCATCATATATACCGGTTAACTCACGGTACATAGCTATATACTTATCTGCCGAAACTGCCCATGAGAAATCACGTTTCATAGCATTTTCTACTATCTTGTTCCAGTCATCACGGCGGTTGTAGTATATATCCATTGCGTAGTTTATCACGTAAACCATATCGGACACGTTATAGTTTGCAAACGAGAAGCCTACACCCTCGCCGGTATATTCGTTATACGGCTCTACTGTATCCTTTAATCCACCCGTTTCACGAACTATCGGCAACGTTCCGTAGCGCATGGAAATAATCTGTGAAAGACCGCACGGCTCAAATCTTGACGGCATTAAAAACGCATCACAAGCCGCATAAATCTTGTGCGAAAGGTCGTTAGAGAAGTAAATATTGGCGCTTACTACCTCAGGAGCCTTCCACGCGTAATGACGGAAAAGGTTCTCGTAATTCTCATCACCCGTACCGAGAATGACTATCTGACAGCCGCCCTCGATAAGACTCTCCAACGCACCTGCAACAAGGTCAAAGCCCTTCTGGTCGGTAAGTCTCGAAACAATTCCTATCATAAATTTATTCTCGTCAACAGGAATATTAAGCTGCTCCTGCAAAGCAAGCTTATTTAGCTTTTTATTCTCTCTGAAATCCTTAACCGAATAATTCTTGTAAATCATCGGGTCGGTTTCTGCATCCCATTCCTTATAGGAAATACCATTTACAATACCGGTAAGACTATCTCTCCTTGCCCAGAGAAGTCCGTTTAAGCCCTCGCCGTATTCTTCGGTGGTTATCTCACCTGCATAGCTTTCGGATACGGTGGAAATTCTGTCTGCGTATACCATACCGCCCTTTAAGAGATTGGCATCCTTGTGGTACTCAAGCTTATCGTTGGTAAAATAGTAGTCGCTTATACCCATAACATCCTTGATTTTTTCCATATCCCATCTGCCCTGGAACTTAAGGTTATGAACGGTCATAACAGTCTTGATTCCACGATAGAACGGATTATCCTGAAAAGTATCTAAGAAAACAGGAATAGCACCCGTCTGCCAGTCGTTACAGTTTATAACATCAGGTCTGAAATCCAATGTCGGCAAAAGCGACAAAACAGCCTTTGAGAAGAAAAGAAACTTCTCGCAGTCAAGATGGATATAATCGTAAGGCTTGTCGCCGTTGAAGTAATATTCGTTATCTACAAAATAAAAAATCGTGCCGTCCATTTCCAACGAAAACACTCCGCAATACTGCTTACGCCACGCCATATCAATATAAATGTGGTTAAGATATGTCATCTTCTCCTTATACTGCTGAGGAATACAACGGTACAGAGGCAAAATCACTCGTGCATCAACACCCTTTTCACGAAGTGCTGACGGCAGTGAACCTGCAACATCACCAAGCCCGCCTGTCTTTACGAAGGGCGCTGCCTCCGAGCTTGCATACAATATCTTCATATACTCACTCCTTTATATTATTTAAGGTTAGTTTAACTTGTTCAAATTATTCCATTCACAAAAAACTCTTTCCTTATTACAATAGTAATTTTACCTCAAATCTATGCCTTTTGTCAACATATCCCCATAAAAATCGTCGTTTTGAACAGTATACAAGAAAATAATTAATGTCTACTGAACAAATAAAAACTGGCTAAACTAATGACTATTCGGTATGTTTAGGGTATAATAAGTGCAGGGGGAATGTTGCAAAACCACTTCGCCTTGCACTCGGATAAAATTTTATAATGTTTCGAGAATGGCAATTATTCAGTAGGCATTTATTATGTATAGTTGTTTGTTTTCTATAAATTTTTAACCACATAATCCCCGTCCCCATAATTACGATTTTTTAACACGTGTGGAAAACTTTTTACTTCGTTTGTATGTCCACAAACGGCTTAAACACTTGATTTCAAAATCAGGTTCTTGTTTTTTTACAATTTATCCACCACAAAAAGTGGAAAAGTTACGGTAATTTTCTATAATTTTTTGTAAACCAAGCGGAAAATATCGTTTTTACGAAGTTATGCCATTTGTTTTACACTATTTCCTCGTGGATAACCCTGTGGAAAACGTGGAAAAGTCCGCAAAATGCCATAGATATGCGTTTTTTAGTTTTCCACGCAAAAAATAGGTGTGGAAAACTTTTTTATTTTGGTTTACATAATGACCTATTCGTTGTATACATTTTTTCTTGCAAATTTTCCGCTATTATTTTTTTTAATTTGCGAAGCCTTTATTTTGCTGTTTTGCTTGCTTTTTTTGCGAAAATATGTTAAAATATACATTATAATATTAGAAAATCGGAGGCAAATGCCCTATGGCAAAAAAAGCTAAAGAAAAAGCTCTGGATATGGAGGCTATTGCTAATCAAAAAATAGTCGATGTAGAGCTTAACAACGAGATGAAGCAGTCGTATATAGATTACGCAATGAGCGTTATCGTATCACGTGCACTGCCCGATGTCCGCGACGGTATGAAGCCGGTTCACAGACGTATTCTCTACGATATGTACGGTGAAAAGCTGACATATGAAAATGACTTTAAGAAATCTGCCGCCACCGTCGGTGATGTGCTGGCTAAATATCACCCTCACGGCGACTCTTCTGTTTATGATGCAATGGTGCGTCTTGCACAGCCGTTTTCACTTCGTTATCCGCTTATTCAGGGTAAGGGTAACTTCGGTTCAATCGACGGCGACCCCCCTGCTGCTTACCGTTATACTGAGGCGAAAATGTCGAAGATGGCAGCAGAGATGCTCAGCGACATAGAAAAGGATACTGTTGATTTCGTACCCAACTACGACGATAAATTGAAGGAACCGGACGTACTTCCGTCAAGATTCCCGAACCTGCTTGTAAACGGTTCATCAGGTATTGCGGTCGGTATGGCAACTAATGTTCCGCCGCACAATCTTTGCGAGGTTGTAGACGGTATAATTGCCGTTATCGACGACCCCTTAATTGAGCTTGAGGAGCTTATGGAGCATATCAAGGGTCCTGACTTCCCGACAGGTGGTCTTATTATGGGTATTAGCGGAATCAGAGCCGCATATTCAACCGGACGCGGAAAGATTACAATGCGTGCACGTGCCGAAATCGAAGAGCTTTCTAACGGCAGAAACCGTATTCACGTTACAGAGCTTCCCTATCAGGTAAACAAGCAGCGCCTCGAGTGCCATATAAACGAGCTTATAAGAGACGGACGCTTAGACGGTGTTTCGGGCACAAGAGACGAATCGGACGATAATATACATTTCTATATTGATATTAAGCGTGATGCTAATCCGCACGTTGTACTTAATAATCTTTATAAGTTCACACAGATGCAGGAAACCTTTGGTGTTATTTTACTTGCGCTTGTGGACAAGAGACCGAAAATTCTCAATCTCCGTGAGATGATAAACTGCTACATCGCTCATCAGGAGGATGTAATCGAAAGACGTACACGTTATGACCTCGAAAAGGCTGAGGAAAGAGTTCATATCTTGGAAGGCTACAAGATTGCAGTTGACCACATTGACGAAATTATAAAGATTATTCGTTCTTCATCATCATTCCAGGATGCCTGCCCTGTATTTGCAGAGAGATTCGGACTTGACGAAGCACAGTCAACAGCTATATGGCAGATGCCTTTGGGACGTTTGTCGGGCTTGGAAAGAGACAAGCTTGAAAATGAGCTTGCCGAGATTAACGAAAAAATCAAGACCTTCCGTGAAATACTCGAAAACGAGGGCAGAGTTCTTGAGATTGTAAAAGAAGACCTTATCAAAATCAAGGAAAAGTACGGCGACGAAAGACGTACAGACATTGAGCCCGTAACAGATGACCTTGATATTGAAGACCTTATTGAAGAAGAGGAGATAGTTGTTACCCTCACTCACAACGGCTACACCAAGCGTGTTCCTGTTTCCACATATCAGGCACAGCACAGAGGCGGCAGGGGTATTGCAGGCCATACAACACGTGAAGAGGACTATGTGGAGCAGATATTCACAACCTCTACTCACAGCAATATACTCTTCTTTACTACAAGAGGTGTTGTTTATTCGCTTAAGGGCTACCGTATCCCCGAAGCAACACGTCAGGCAAAGGGTATGGCAATCGTAAATCTGTTGCCGCTTGAGCCGGACGAGAAGGTTACAGCAATGATTCCGATTGAATCGTTTGACGAAGGTCATTATCTGACATTTATTACAAGAAACGGTACAATCAAAAAGACAGATATTATGGACTACTCACGCATAAGAACAAACGGTCTGCGTGCAATTGAGCTTGTAGAGGACGATGTTCTTATCGGAGTAATGCTCACCGAGGACAAGGACGAGCTTATGCTCGCAACTCATAACGGTATGGCAATCAGATTCCGCGCTGACAATGTTCGTTCTATGGGCAGAACAACACGCGGTGTACGAGGAATCAAGCTCAAGGCGGACGATTATGTTATCGGCGCTATCAAGGTTACCGACAACGCTTCGGTACTGTGCGTAACAGAAAACGGCTATGGTAAAAAGACCGACTTTGGCGAGTATAACTGCCAGACAAGAGGCGGTTTGGGTGTATACACCTACAAGATTACCGAAAAGACCGGCAAGCTTATAGGTATGGCGGCAGTTAATGATGAGAATGACCTTATAACCATTACATCAGAGGGCGTTCTTATCAGAATGCACGTAAACGAAATCAGTACATTCGGTAGACAGACTCAGGGTGTGCGTATAATGCGACTTGCAGATGGTATAAATGTTGTAAGTATGGCAATTACCTCACGCGAGGATGAGGAAGCTGAAGCTTCCGAGCAGACCGCACCAACCGAACAAACCGAAGAATAAGACGAACTACGTCTACGTCAAACTAATAGGAAAGGATTAGTATTATGAAAAAGATTTTAACAGTTTTACTTTCAGCAATCTTATTACTTTCACTTTGTGCCTGCGGTGCAAAAAAAGACTCAGCACCGATTGATTTCACAATTGAAATGCAGGACGGCTCTTTGATGAAGGGCGAGCTTTATCCGGACGTTGCTCCGATTACCGTTGCAAACTTTGTTAAGCTTTGTAACGAGAATTTCTACGAAGGACTTATCTTCCACCGTGTTATTGCAGGCTTTATGATTCAGGGCGGTGCGTTCACCGAGGAGCTTTACAGTGGCAACATCAACCAGAAGAAAGCTTCTGAAATCAAGGGTGAGTTCGCAGCAAACGGTGTCAAAAACGAGCTTAAGCATACCAGAGGTGTTATCTCGATGGCACGTACCAACGAACCGAACTCTGCAAGCAGTCAGTTCTTTATTATGCATCGGGACAACCCCTCTCTCGACGGCAACTATGCCGCTTTCGGTAAGATTACCGAAGGACTTGAGGTTATCGACAAGATAGCAACAGTTGAGACAGGCTCTTTGAACGCTATGTTTGACGACGTTCCAAAAGAGGCGCAGGTTATCAAGACTATAAAAATTGACAGCGAGGAGGAATAATCAATTATGAACGAGATTGTTATTACAATGAGAGACGGCGGTGTTATCAAAGCCGAGCTTTATCCCAATATTGCTCCGATTACCGTTGCCAATTTTCTTGACTTAATCGAACAGAAATTCTTTGACGGTCTTATCTTCCACCGTGTAATCTCCGGATTTATGATTCAGGGTGGCGGTTATGACGAGAATATGACTCACAAGGAAGCAGAGTCAATTAAGGGCGAGTTTGATGCAAACGGTTTCAAGAACGAGCTTTTGCATACCAGAGGTGTTCTTTCAATGGCACGTACCTCGTTCCCGAACTCTGCAAGCAGTCAGTTCTTCATTATGCATCAGGATGCACCGCACTTAGACGGTAAGTATGCCGCATTCGGTAAGGTTACAGAGGGAATGGATGTTGTGGACAAAATCGCATCGGTAAAAACAAACTTTGCCGACGCTCCAGTTGAACCACAGGTTATTGAGTCAATAAGATTTTCAAGATAAAAAAATATATCCCGTCGGTTTTACCGGCGGGATTTTGTTTGTTCGTAGATTTCCTCTATCTTTTCGCTGTCAGACATATCAGCCTTACAGACAGCGTGTATGTATGCAAGCTTTGAAACTGTTTCAATATACCCTTCTTTTATTATTTCATCCTCGTTGATGTCTATATATTGAGCATCTTTATTTTTTTCTAAAATATCCTCAATAATGTTTCTGGGAAGCTTCATAAAATCATCTCCAAAATTAAAAAATGCACCGACCGCAGCCGATGCATGAAAAACGCATTTGCCGCAATCACTGCAACATGACACCCGAGAAGGCATAAAAAATTTTCATACAACCCAAGGTAAAGGCAATGCGTTTTTGCCTTTTTATAATGAATTGTATAAAGATTTTTTATTCTTTGCCTTATCCAAGGCTGGGGTCATGTTGCACCTATTATTATATAACAAAAATTTGTTATTGTCCATAGTTTTTTTATTTTATATAGTAGTTTCCATTGTACAATTGTCAATGATGGGTGACACTTTTCGTAAAAAATAAAAGTTATACCCCGAATTACCCTTGTCAAGGTGGAACTGCTATGCAGTCTTACCTTGACAAAACGCATATGATATAATATTT
>JAHAZB010000084.1 GCA_018384175.1 Eubacteriales bacterium | reverse complement strand
ACGTGTATCCATATGGAATATCCTCCTCGGTTTAAAAAGTGTAAAAAGTTGTGAACTTTTTCAGCTTTTTAAATTATCTCAACCGAGAGGTGTTTAATCAAGGTGCGAGTTATTTACCTGATACGATTATTGAAAGATAATGAACGGCTACGGCATTGGATGACGTGTGCATTATATGAAAAGTATAATGCAGTCTGGTACATATGAAAAACAAGGGCACGTTGCGTATAGTAATTAAAAGATCGACTTTGGTGGTATCGCCATATTACTGTTATGTATAGAAAATGAAACATCTCCGAAGTGTGCGGGGTTAAACACACTCACAGGCGAAAATTGTTTTATTACAGACTTGACCATTCGCAATCGTAAAATGTATAGATATCTCTATATTTTTGGTTGCGAGTGGTCAAGACTTTCTCTCATTATTTAACTAGGCGAAAAGGTCGGTTTTACTGGTTCTAAAAAGTTAATTGTTGAAACTGAACTTGTGAAGTTTCAACGCTGAAAGGGGGCAAGGGGGGAAACCGCCAGAGTGTCCCCCCCTATTCTTTCTTTTGCTTCTTTTCTTTCTAAAAACTGATTGGAGAGAATTCAAAAAACAAATTCCCTCCAATCCTTCAAAAATGAGACTGGAATAAAAATTCCCTTCACACCTTTATATTATATGTGATGTTTATAATCCGTATACAAAAACTGAGAGGAAGCCTTACGACTTCCTCTCCTTCAAAAATAAATCTTACTGAGCTTTCGCTCCTTCACACTATCACTTTTCGTGACATCTCGGATAGAATAACAAAAATCATTCCATCTGTCAAGTCCATTTTATAATATTTTTTTGCAGAAATCAACTAGAAAATGTGGCATTTTTTGAGTGCATTATTAATATCATTCAACACATCTCCTTTTATATTTCCCATTGATGCCTTAGTATCTACTCTTTGAATACTTACATTTTGCAATTTGAGTACATTTGTCCAACGCACCATATTTCTAAAACCATAAACTTTTTCTACTTTTACGTGGTAATCTTTCTTTTCGTTAGGTTCTTGAGAAGAAAGGGGCACAACAAAAATACTGGAACCCGTTTTTCTTAATATTATTGCAGGATGACGTCCACCAAATTCATTTCCAATATTAAATCCGAACTCAATCCATACTACTGCACCACGTACTAATTTATCTTCCTTATCACATACAAAGGATGGCTCATCCATTACAAGTTGTGTCTTTGTTGAAACCCATTGAAAATAATTATGAGTTCTTTTTCTTGCATCATCGTTGTCCTTATTAGTTGATGAATACAGTTTATCAATTTGAGAGTTTAAACTTTCCTTGCTTTTGTTAAGTTCTTCTTGCGAAATAATCTTCATTCCAATCTCACCTCCCTTGTATACACGTGCATTTATTGTATCACATACATACGAATATCTCAAACAAATTATAACATTATTTTACAAATTAAGCAGGAGTTTTTACGCTCCTGCTTGTTTGCTACTTGTATTCAATAAGTATGTCTTCGGGTGGATTGCCTTTTAATCGTTCTGCTTTGGCTTTTTCCAATCGTTGCTGCTTCTGTGCCTGCTTTGTGGATTTTTCCAGTTCGGTCATCATTTCTTCTTCAATCTGTCGAACCTCACAAGCAAACCGCCAACATTCTGCAATATCGGTAAAAATAGCCTCGTTCCAAAATCTTGTAATATCCCACCTATCGCCTTTATCTTCATTATAAACAGTATTAGATACATTTTGCATTGCTCTCGGCAGGGTATGACCTGCACTTTCATACACTTGGAAGAAAGAAGCAGGAGCAATAATGCTCTTATCGTCCTTTTCTATTCCGTGTAATAGCAAAGTAATATATGTATGTCTTCCGTCGTGTATTCTACCATAAGGCAACTCTTCCTTTTTGGCTTTCACTCGGCACTTATTGAGATAATGATAAATCTCTTTCCACTTGCGAGATACTTTTCCAGTGTGGCATACATAATCTTGCAGTAGATTGATTTCCCATTGTAATACAAAGGCTTCGGGTGCTACTGGTCTGCCAAGTATAGCCTCCTGCCATTCCTTATATATCTTTAATGTGGTATAGCCTGCGTTATGCAGTTCAATCTCTCGAACCTTTTCGCGCTTCGGCAGTTTCACGGTGTCTTTTGTTACCAACTGAACACGGTTATGGCAAATCGTAACCCTTTTAGTTTCCCAGTTTATATCTTTCCACATCAAGCCACACAATTCCCCTCGCCTAAGTCCCTGTGTCATAGACATAACAACAAGATACAGAAAACTCGGGTCTTCCATTGTGGTGGCTTCATAAATCAGTTCATTTAATTGCTTGTAATCAAGTGCAGAGGCTTTATATTCTTTTTTCGGTGCGGAGATTTCAGCACCCTCAACAACATTTTCACTTACGCCATATCTTACTTTATCTTTCAGCATATAAGCCCAAATCTGCTTTAAGTGGGTTTTATATTTCTCGATAGATTTCCTAGAAATTCCCTGCTTCTCTTCAAATTCAAAATATGCTTCAATCTGTGCGGTCTGTATGGTTTTTACAAATGTGGTACGCTCACCATTAAAAAACCTTTTGAAATGGTCTGTCTGTATGCGGAGTTGCTCAACATAACTGTCTTTGATTTTTCCCTTTTTGGCTTGCTTGCGTTTCAGTTCCAGAAATTCATCAGCCACATCAACCAAACGAATGCCCTCATTTTTGTAAATGACTTTTTTCTCTTTGGCTTCTGCCTTTTGCAGTTCGATTTGATGAAGCCATTTTCTTGCTTCTGCCAATGTCTTAAAGGTCTTTCTTCGTTTGTCCTGCTTCTTAACAAATTTCTTTAATTCTTCGTCATAGATTTCCACCCTGCCAAAATCGGCAGTAGCCTCATAGGAAAACTTCTTACCGTCTTTCAGTTTCCGCCTTATGCCCTTTTCAACTGGTTCATAAGTGATTACTTCTTTCTTCTTTGGTGCTTCGCTTTCATCAAAATTAAATACTAATTCTTCCATAGCGTTCTCCTTTACTTCGTGAATTTCAGCCTATGGTAATATTTTTGGTAATATTTTATCATATATTACCACATAACAAAAGCGGTTTTCCTTAGTGTTTATGCGGTCTGCAAGGCTTTTTGTCTTGACTCTACACCTTGAATCGGTATCCTACACCCCAGATTGTCTCAATATACTGTGGTTTTGCGGAATCGTACTCAATCTTCTCACGAATCTTCTTAATGTGAACGGTGACTGTTGCAATGTCTCCGATGGAATCCATATCCCAGATTTCGCGGAACAGCTCTTCCTTGGTATATACATGATTTGGATGCTCCGCAAGGAAAGTAAGCAGATCAAATTCCTTACCGGTAAATGCTTTCTCCACACCGTCCACCATAACCCTTCTTGCAGTCTTGTCAATACGGATACCGCGAATTTCAATAATGTCATTATTCTTCTGGGTTGAACCTACCAGCCTGTCATATCTTGCCATATGAGCCTTTACTCTTGCAACCAGCTCACTGGGGCTGAACGGCTTTGTCATGTAGTCATCAGCACCAAGACCAAGACCTCTGATTTTATCAATGTCATCCTTCTTTGCAGAAACCATAATAATGGGAATATTCTTTTCTTCACGGATTTTCTTGCAGATTTCAAATCCGTCCATACCCGGCAGCATCAGATCAAGTACAATCAGATCAAACTCCTGGGACATTGCCGTCTGCAACCCTTCGTCTCCTCTGTTTCTGATTTCCACCTCAAACCCACTAAGCTCCAGGTAATCCTTCTCAAGGTCAGCAATTGCCTCTTCGTCTTCAATAATTAAAATTCTACTCATTTGATTTCCTCCGATTCTTATTGTGCTTCCTGATATTTTCTGATTACAAAGTGCATACAGGTTCCCTCACCCTCTTTACTGGTTGCCCAAATGTAACCTCCGTGATCCTCAATAATTTTCTTAACAATGGATAGTCCGATTCCGCTTCCACCCTGGGCTGAGTTCCGGGAAGCATCCGTCCGGTAAAAACGCTCAAATATCTTAGGCAGATCCTTAGCGGCGATTCCCTTCCCGTTATCCTCAATCTCCACACGGATTGAATCAATTTCGTCCAAAATACGGATATCAATGATTCCCTTTTTCTTATCCATATATTTCACGCTGTTTCCGATAATATTATTGATGACCCTCTTGAGCTGCTCAGGGTCTGCAATAATCATCGTATCGGGTGGTACCAGACTGGAATAATCCAGTTCTATATTTCTGGATTCCAGATCAAGTCCAACCTCTTCAATACAGTCACCAAAATATTCTGAAACATTAATTCTGTGAAAATGATAAGGAATCCTGTTGGAATCAATCCCGGAATAAACCGTCAGCTCGTTGATCAGCCTGTCCATATCATTCGCTTTATTATAGATGGTTCGAATATACTTATCTATCTTTTCCGGTGTGTCCGCAACCCCATCCATAATACCTTCCACATACCCCTTAATGGCAGTGATCGGTGTTTTCAGATCATGGGATATGTTGCTTACCAGTTCCTTATTCTGCTTCTCCGCAAAGATCTTTTCATCTGTGGATTCCTTCAGTCTAAGCCGCATATCCTCATAGTTCCGATAAAGCTCTCCAATCTCTCCATCCTCTTTATCGGGAAGCATATATTCCAGATTTCCCTCTGCAATGTTCTGCATTGCAATGTTCAACTGGTTAATGGGATCAAATACGCTTTTACTGATCCACTGGGTAAGAAATAAACTGGTTATGATCAATATAATCATAATGGAAATTGCCATATCCACAAAAAGCATTTTTGACAGGATAGAATTCGCTCTGGTTATTACAAAAAAGCTTCCCTCACTGCCATCCGTAAAGTGAAAGTCCATTTGCCGGACCATCTTTTTCATGTCATCATAATAAACGCTCTGTCCTAATTCTTTCTCAATATTCTCTTCTTCAAAATCCGGAAGCTTGTCAAAAATCTGGCTGGCTGCCAACTCGTTTCCTGCGTAATAGAGTGAATTCTGCTTTCGAACAAGAATATAAGATGATTTTCCGTCAATTCTTTCATTGATCCGTGCAAGGACTCCCATATCCTCCAGATCGGCAGGATGATTATCCAGTATTTCCTTTACTTCAAAGAAAATTTCATCCGAAATTGATTTGGATGCCTGTGTAGGATCTATTAAAATATTGTAATCCTGTGTTCGGATTCCATATTCCTCCTGTTCTCTGGATAAATAGGCACCGATACATAAAAATGCAGTACTGGCAAGTACCAAAGGAAGCAGGATAATGGTAAGAAATGTGATTACAAGTCTCGTCTTAAATTTCATCGTTTGCTCCTGAAAATGCGAAATTTTATCGCTTGTATTGATTATAGCATATACAAAAAAGTCAGATTATAAAAATTTTATAAAATGCTATTGACTTTTCCTATTATCTTGATATACTAATAACAGTAACAGTTACTGTTTTAAAAACAGAGAGGAAACCATATGAATCTAAAGCACAGCAGACAGCGGGATTCCATTTTAGAATTTCTGGCCACCAGAAAGGATCACCCTACCGCGGACACTGTATATATGAATGTCCGTCAGTCCTTTCCAAACATCAGTCTGGGAACTGTGTACCGGAATCTGACTCTGCTTGCCGACATTGGCGAGATCTCAAGAATCCGGTTAGGCGATGGTGTAGATCATTTTGATTATGATACTTCACCTCATTATCACTTCATCTGCTCTGAATGCGGAGGGGTTTTTGACCTTAATATGGAGGTTACGGATACCCTTACCAAAGCCGCTCAGGAAAATTTTGAAGGTAAAATTGAAGGACATGTGACCTACTTTTATGGCCGCTGTAACAATTGTAACCCTAAACACTAAAACAAAATTAATTTAAGAAAAGGAGACAAAATTATGAAATTTGTATGTCAGGTATGTGGTTATGTTCATGAAGGAGATTCTGCACCGGAGAAGTGCCCTGTTTGTAATGCCCCCGCTGAGAAATTTACCGCTCAGGGTGAAGAAAAGGTATGGGCAGCAGAACACGTGGTAGGTGTAGCCCAGGGTGTATCACAGGATATTATTGAGGACTTAAGAGCAAACTTTAACGGTGAATGTACAGAAGTTGGTATGTATCTTGCAATGGCAAGGGTTGCTCACAGAGAAGGCTATCCGGAAATCGGTTTATACTGGGAAAAGGCTGCCTGGGAAGAGGCAGAACACGCTGCTAAATTTGCAGAGCTTCTTGGTGAAGTTGTAACAGATTCCACTAAGAAAAATCTTGAAATGAGAGTAGAAGCTGAAAACGGTGCAACAGCCGGTAAGTTTGACCTTGCAAAGAGAGCTAAGGCTGCAAACCTTGATGCAATTCATGATACTGTTCATGAGATGGCTAGAGACGAGGCTAGACACGGAAAAGCATTTGAGGGACTTCTTAAGAGATACTTTGCGTAAGATAAAAACCGCATAAAATAAGGCTTTATTGAGAGGACGATTCCAAAAGGGGTTGTCCTCTTTTTTTGCTTTTCTCTACATTGGTTGTACTTTTCTTGTACTTTCTTTCTGAAGAAATGATCAGAAATCATTAAAACTTGTACCTTACAAAAGTTGTACCATTTTGTAACGTCATTCTAACATCATTCATTCCAAAAGGGAACGTCTTTTTACATCTTTTTACATTATAAACATGTTTATAGAACATCCTAGGCATTAAACACAACAATTCCCTAAAAAATCAGCATTTTCTACATCTTTCAAAAAAATAAGAATTGCACAACAAGTACCATTATAACGACTGATGCAAAGGTGCAAGTTGGTATACTTAATACATAAGGTGAGGGAAACAAAAAAGCCTCACAAAAATAATTAGGGTTGCGACCGAACGCAATTGCCAAAAGGCAGAAAGGATAAAACATGAATTACACAAACGAAATGAAAATCAAATTTGAAAGAATGGAGGATGTTACTAAGGCAATGCCAGTTGTTGTTGATGCTTTTAAATCATTAAGTATTTATGAAAGTTACACTAATGAAACAATGAAAAGAGTTCTTAATGATCTCAGTGTTAAGGATAATCTAATTATTCTTGGAGACGGATTAGAAGGCTATTTTGATCCTGAAGATTCAAGAAAAGTGTTTGAAACAGTATTTACTAAATTAGCCGAAACATTAACTTTAATTGATTTCTTGGCAGAGGCAGGAAACCTAGGTAGTTATTCTTCAAGTAAGATTACTGCTCAATTTGTAAATGGTAGTTTTAAACTTCAGAACGAATACTGGTCAGGACTTGATGAGGACGGTGATTCAGAATTGAATGAAGTGGATAAATACTTCTTTTAATCAGTACCATTATAACGACTGGTATCGCCGTAGAAATTGATAGAATTAATACATAAGGTGAGGGAAACAAAAACCTCAAAATAAATTAGGGTTGCGACCAAGCGCAGTTGCCAAAAGGCAGAAAGGAAAAAACAATGAATAACAGATTTACTTACAACTTCGAAACAAAGAGCATCATCGGAACAAAGACTGCAATCAGTCGTGCAAACAAAGGATTGAATCCTGAATACAAGGAATTGACAGACATGCTTGCGGCTCACCCTGATTTCGCAGTGACAGAAAAAATTATTAATCATAAGAAAGATAAGAAAACCTACAACGCTTTGACATTCGACAGAATGGAAGAATACATCAAGACTCAGCCTGATTCAGAAAAGAATCTTGTGATGTTTGAAACCATCAAGAAGGTGGCGAAGGCAAGAGGTGCCATGTATCCGCTCACAAAGAAGTGGTTCCTAAAGACTTACCCTGAATTTAAGAAAAATGAGATTGCGCTCAAGGAAAATAAGGTTACAACTCAAATTACCGATGAAGCAAACGCTTTACTTAATGCGATTGAAAAGGAGGTTGCATAACATGAAGAATTACAAGATGAATTTCTCGACAAGAACACTTACTATCACAAAGGAATTTGCGGCAGGGGCGATGATCCCCCACTCAGACGAGGCAATTCTCCTCGAACATTTTCAAAAAATTATGCCTGATCTAAAGGTGAAGTACTTAACACACAAGCCTTCTGCCACACCTAATCGTGCTAAAGGCTTAACTTACAAGAAAATGGAAAATTACATCAATCTTTATGAGAACTCAGAGGAGTTATTAGAAAGATTTAGAATTGTAAAGGCTTTATCGCAGATTCAGACAAACCCTTATTTGTACGTTTTCAATTGGTTTGTGAATCAGTTCCCAAATTACAAAGAAATGCCAGACTTTAGTAATGGCAAATTACATGCAACATTAATCGAAGTACCTGACGTAATGAACATTAAATCAATCGCTTAATTTAAGGAGGATAAAAAAATGACTAACACTACTATGATTACTTATGAACTTGCTTACGAAATGGTTTTTGACTTTTATGAAGCCGCAGGCTTTAGATCAGATGTTCTTAAAGAAGAATTAGATTCCAAAAGTGAAACTGAAATAATTGAAATGTACATGAAATTATAAGGAGGATAATTTTATGCCACAAACTGTACCAAATCAAAAAATAATTCACATTAATAGGGAATCTTTCGACGGTAAACAGTTTCTTGGGATTCTAAAAGAAAATTGGTATGCCGCAAACAAAGATCTTTCACCTTATGGGCTTGTTTTATACCTTTACATCGCAGGTAACGCAGACGGTTACAATCTAGCATTGTCTCAAGTTGCCGCCGAAGAAGCAGGCATTACAAAGACAACGTATCATAAATACCTCAATGAGTTAATTAACAAAGGTTATTTAGTTCAACGTAGTGGCAATGTTTACGATTTTTATGAAGTACCAAAAGGTAAATGCAAAAATGCATTTCCGCCTTGCGAACTTGAAAGTTTGTTAGACGAACAAGACAGTTTGCAGGATGAAATCTCACATTTGCGCCGCAATAGAGAAATAAATAATACAGACAATCCTACAGACAAAAAAATAAAGAAGGAGTTTGTATTTTGACATTTTTCAAAAAAGTACTTACTTAGATTTTTAATAATAATAAGAGGAGGAAAACAAATTATGAGTTTATCAGATTATTACACACGACAAATCCCTGAATACTATCCAACAATGTATCAAGATGGCTTTACGCCTACTCAGATTATGGTTGCACTTAGAAAAAAAATGTATAAGGAATTACTTGCTCCAAAAGATAAGCAGCCAAATGAGGTAAAAATAACAAGTGAGGTTACTATCAAATGAGAATTGAACACGGAAAAAACAAAAAGAAAAAAGACCAAAAGGAGAAAAAGAAGTCTTCAGGTCTTGAGTACGAAATTTTTAAGATTATGGAGAAATCATTAAAGACTGCGCTTGATGCGGCTATTGATGATGTTCTCAAGGATTGGAAATGACGGCAGACAATAATAACTTTATTGTCTGCCGTTTTTTCGTTTCTAACCGTCTTTTCCGTCAGGGAAAAAACTTTCTCACGTTGACGATCATAAAAACCGTCTTTTGAAATAAAAAGTACATTTAGTAAGAGAAAGAGGCAGGCGCACACACCAAAAGGCAACTGTGATAAAAATTTCCCGAAAGTACCTCCCCATCCCCCATTAAATGGAGTGTTGCACGTATTGCCGCAATCAATCGTCTGTTGGCTCTTCTACGTACTCTATTAAATCCCCAGGCTGACAATCAAGCAATTTACAGAGTGTTTCTATGTTTTCCCACGAAACACCTTGATTATTTCTAAATTTCTGTAAAGTCGATTGACTTAGTAAACCTTCTGTTCTTATTCTGTTGGAATTGTATCCTTTTTCCTTTAGTGATGTCAAAACATCAATCTTGTATTGCAGGGGCATGATTTGCGACCTCCTTTTCCACTATGACAATAATACCACAACTATTGCACGAATACTAGTGCAATAGTGCACAAAGAGTAACACGAATATTCGTGCATTTTGCCAATAGTATTGCACGAGTTCTCGTGTTATTATAATAACAGATAAAGGAAATGCAAGTGAAGGCTGAATGACAAGTGACCATAAGGTGTACGTAAGAAAGCCACATAAGACTGAAGAAGGATAAGGGGATAATGAGACGGATGGAATCCTAAGATTGCTTTAAAGCCCTTCAGCACTTGCAAAAATTATAAATAAAAGGAGATCAAAACAATGACAAAGGCAGAAATCATTACAAAAATCGAGGCACTTAATGAATGGGAGACACTAATGGAAGAAGCAAAGGCTGAAGCCGAAGCAATCAGAGATACATTAAAAGCAGAAATGCTTGATCTTGATACTGAAGAACTTGAAGCAGGACAGTACATCATTCGTTGGACTTCTGTAACATCAAACAGATTTGATTCAGCAAATTTCAAGAAGGCACTTCCTGAAGTTTACAAGGCTTACTTAAAGCAGGTAAGTTCAAAAAGATTTTCAATCAGTGCTTAATCACTTTTCCTCTTGGGCTGAAATGTCCAAGAGGAGACACAGTTCGTAATTGTTTAGTATTACGAACAGAAAATCATAGGATTTGCAAGGTTTCGCAGTGATTGGTGCAATTATAAGAACTATTTGCTTGATAAATACGAACTTTTGAGGAATTAGAATGAATAAAAAGACAATTTCACTTACAACAGAAATGTATAAAGAAATAATACAGACTATGAGAACTGGCTTTTGCGGTTTCCGTCCTAATGATCGAGTGGCGACCGCACTTGTGCTTGAGGGAAATCTTGGAATTAGAATAAGTGACATTCTGAAGTTAAAACCTAAGGACATTCTTTTGGATGGAGATCGTTACAGACTTGAGATTGTAGAACAAAAGACTAGTAAACGGCGTGTCTTTACTGTACCTTTGGTCATTGAACAGTACATAGAAAATTATTGCTTAAAAAATAAGATTCAGAATAACGATTTGATCTTTCCAATTACGGAACGAGCAGTCCAAAAGCAATTGGCAATTGTCTGCGATTACTTAGGGTATGAGGGGATTGGTACGCACTCTTTCAGAAAGTGGTATGCGACAGAAATTTATAAAAAGAATGGTTATGACATTGCATTGGTGCAGAGATTATTGCAACACAGTTCTGCGGCAGTCACGCAAAGATACATTGGGATCGAGCCGCAAAGGATTGAACAAGCAATTGAAGGGCATGCGCAGTTATTATAAAAGCCGAGGCATTTTGCCTCGGCTTTTATAAATTATCGTACAATAAAGGTATAGCCCTCATACTTATAATTCGAATCATCCATACTATTAAGAATTTGGAAAGTAATTGACATATCAGACTCTAAATCATTTTTGGCTTTAGAAGGAACTGAAATAACTCCTCTTACCAAGTACGTTTTATCCTCAAGTGGTTCATATGTGTACTTTAAGTTCCCTAAGGCAATACCATAATTCTTTTGTACATTCCAATCTACATCAGTAGTTAAAGAATACCAAGGTTTGTCAGGCATTAATACATAAGAAAAATAGTTATTATCAATAGTATAATCTAAGTAATTCACACATGGAGTTAAAAAATGATCACAAACGATAAGATTATCTAAATCACTTTTCCCAACAAATTCATACGTGAATGTATAATAGAGCAAAGAATAATTGTCGCCACCCGTCAGTAGTTTGTCACCTTCATTG
>JAHAZB010000079.1 GCA_018384175.1 Eubacteriales bacterium | reverse complement strand
TAATTAAATATATTTATGAAAGGATGGATTTTACTATGGACGAGAGAACAGTTCTTATTGTAGAGGACGACCCTAACATTGTTGATATACTCAAATTTAATTTTGAAAAAGAAGGCTATAATATTCTTGTTGCTATGGATGGTGCAACAGGTCTTGAACTTGCACAGACAGGCAATCCTGACTTGATTCTGCTTGATGTTATGCTCCCCAGAATGGATGGATTTGAAGTTTGCAGAAAGGTTAGAGAAAAATCAAATGTACCTATAATTATGCTTACTGCTCGTGAGGAGGAAGTTGACAAGGTTTTAGGTCTTGAACTAGGTGCCGATGACTACATCACAAAGCCTTTTTCAATTCGCGAATTAACCGCAAGAGTAAAAGCAAATCTCCGTAGAATGTCAATAGATATGTCATCAACTTCTCAAGATCCTTCAAGCACAATCACATCAGGCGAGCTTGTTATTAACATTGAGCGTTATGAAGTTCAAAAACGTGGACAGGTTATTGATATAACCTTGAGAGAGTTTGAGTTGCTCAAATTCCTCGCTCAACAGCCTGAAAAGATATTCTCACGCGAAAATCTTCTCGAGAATGTGTGGGGATACGAATATTATGGCGATGTACGTACTGTTGACGTTACCGTCCGTCGTCTTCGTGAGAAAATCGAAGATGATCCCAGTCTTCCTCGCTACATTGTTACAAAACGAGGCGTTGGCTATTACTTTAACAAGGCATAATTGATATGTTCAAAAGTATTCAATTTAAGATAGTTGCAATATTTGTTATTCTGATTCTAACCGTTACTGTCGTAATGGGTGCATTTTTGACTACAAATATTGTCAGATTTTATAACAACGATTTTTCTTTGATGATGGAGCAGGTCTTCACAGATAGCTTTGTGAGCGAAATGACTAAGATCGTTCTTCACGAAAACGGTCCAGAAAATCTCGATAACGTTGTAAAGTCTTATATCGGTCAGCTTGGAATTGATACATATCGCTTTTACTGTATTATGAATGCTGACGATGCTTCCGTGATTTATACGTCTGATTACGAACTAAGCAGAAATCTTGATATGAGCGATAATATTATCGCAGCAATGTCTGGCGCTCGAGGAAACAGTGTGAATACAGAGCGTGCATATATGGATTACGCAGTTAGTGTTGGCGAAGGAAATGAGCGTTATATTGTTTATATCAGAGATACCAAAGACGAGCTAAACGGTATAACACGTAACATTATTTATGTAGTTATCCAGTCTTTGCTTGTTGCTCTTGTTATTACAATACTTCTTGCTTATCTGTTAAGCAGAACAATAACATCTCCAATTATCACGCTTACCAAACGCGCAGAGAGAATTGCAGGCGGAAATTTCGAAAATATGCCTGTATCCGACTCTAATGATGAAATAGGCAGATTGTCAAACACGTTTCGATATATGTCATCTGCCCTATCTTCAACCATCGACGAAGTAAACACAGAAAAAAACAAAGTTGAAACAATTCTTCAGAATATGACAGACGGAATTCTTGCCTTTAATTTTTCGGGAGAGTTGATACATATAAATCCTGAGGCACAAAAACTTCTCGGAGCCAGCTACATAGGTGGCGTAACATTCGACGAGCTGTTTAAGGAGCTGGATATTGATGTAAAAATTGGCGATTTGCTCTATATTGAGCATGATAAACCAATAGAACAAATTTCCTCATTAGGCAGCAGATTTATACGATTCAGTTTTGCTACAATCACCAAAGACGAAAAGAATGATGGTGTTCTCGTTGTACTTCATGACATCACAAATCAAGAAAAACTTGAACTATCAAGACGTGAATTCGTTGCAAACGTATCACATGAGCTTCGCACTCCACTTACTACAGTTAAATCATACGCCGAAACATTGATGGATACTTCTTTTGATGATGTTTCTGTGCGTAACCGTTTCCTTGGAATTATTGCCCAGGAAGCCGACAGAATGACACGAATTGTCAGGGATTTGCTTACACTTTCAAGACTCGACGAAAAACGTTCCGACCCGGTCCCACCGGAAATTATAGATGTTCAGGCATTTGTTTCTGATATAGTTGACAGAATGAGTATATCAGCAAAACAAAAGAATCAAAGTATTTCTTATAAGCGTATGAATCCGGTCGGAGAGTTCGTTACAAACAGAGATAAGCTCGAACAGGTTATTGTTAATATAATTTCAAACGCCATAAAGTACACCCCTGACGGCGGCAAGATTGATGTCTATACCGGAAAAATATACAGTGATATATACATCAAGGTAACCGACAGCGGTATCGGAATACCTAAAGAAAATCTGCCAAGAATTTTCGAGAGATTCTATCGTGTAGATAAAGCTCGTTCACGAGACACCGGCGGAACCGGTCTTGGATTGGCAATTTCAAAACAAATTATTGAGGAAATGGGCGGAAGAATCTCAATCGCTAGCGAAGTGAACAAAGGTACAGAAGTTACAGTTACTGTTCCAACATAATAAATGTAGTTTCATTTTAACGTCATTGTAATTGCTTTGTAATATAAAGTATGCTATAATTATTATACGATAAATAACAGATTAAGGAGGGATATTAGTGAAATTTAGAATAATGAGCCTTATATTATGCTTTGTTTTAGCATTTTCTTTGCTTATTCCCTCTGTATGCTACGCAGATTACGGCAGCACAATACCTGCCAATGCATCTGGAAACAGGACTGATATTATAACAATAAAGCGTCCTGAATCCTTATCCGCAAGTACTTCTGATAAGACATATACAATATCAGCTACAGGAGCTCAGGGCACAAAGATTAAAATTTACAAGCTTGACAAAAGCGCAGATATCGGTAGGTTAGCATCTTCTGTGCGTTCAATCGGAGCAAGCGGTCTATACAGTTGTGTCGTTGATCTCAACAATGATAGTAATACATTTATTGTTTATGCTCAGAACGATTCTGGTTCTCAAGTTGTTAATATTACTATTAACAAAATCAAAAAGAGTACCATTGACAGACTTAAGAGTCTTACAGTTACAATCAAAAGCTTTTTAGGCTAAACACATAAGAAAGGTTTTCTATATGAAAGAACATATTAAAAGCATTTTTCTTGTTGTTTTGGTTATATTGAATTTCATATTAGGCAGCAAAGTTCTGTCAACCGAAAAATTATGGTCTGCTAACGGCTATAATTTTTTTGTTAATGTTTCAAATAACCCACTATCTGAGTTTTTTAGAAAAATAAAGTCTGGATTGTACGAGGTTTCACCCGTCGAAACTCACCTTGAGGCTCCTGAGTTAATTATTATTAACACAGGCTATCAGACAAGCAGACATGCTTTACTCAGCTCAGATAAAGAATTTGAAACGTTACTCGACTTATCTCGTACCTTCTTGAATTCAGCATTATCCAGAACACAACAATTTATATCAGTGCCAAAAGAGGATTTTTACACTGCTTTAACAGCAAAATCAATATATCTTCGTTATCCGGTTGAATATGATGCAGGCTTGTTTACTCATCTTTCAGGAGGCTCAAGAACAGATTTCTCCGGTATTTTTTCTCAGCTGCAGAATATTGTCATATCTTCAGACGGATATGTCTATATAGAAGATTCATCAACAGGCATAATCTATTCCTGCTATACATCACTCGATACATCTGCATTAAACGAAATCATAGACTCGCACAATGTTGGCATTGAAACAGGTAACCCAGTCATTAATTACGCATTTGATCTTGGTTTTGATAAATCATTTGCTACACAAAAAACAGTTCTTTCTCCAATGATTCCAATCTACTCAGAAGGCTTTGAGGTTGAAACCATTTCTGTTGCAAGACAGTTATCAATAACCGATGAAACCTACAGAGAGACAACAATTTCAAATATATTACCATTGTTCAACATGAACCCAAACAGTTTAAGGCGATATACCGAAGTCGACGGAACATTAGTCTTTGTTGAAAACAATGCCACATTGAAAGTTTCTCCGTCAGGTTGTCTGGAGTACATCGCAAAAGACGATGGTATAATGTTGTCTAATTCAAATTTCTCATCCTCATATGACTCTGTTGCTGCTTGTGCAGACTTTGTTGACAGTATTAACAGAGCTGCTAAATCTGATAGTGTAATGCAGCTTTCTTCAAATATTACTGCGTCAGAACTGTTAGATAACTCTTTTACGATTACACTTGATTATATAGCAAATGGCAGACCTGTCAAATTAGGTTTAGAAAATAATGAACCTGCCGTTTCTGTTACATTAACTAATAACCGAATGACTTCATACAAACATAATCTAAGAAGTTTCTCAGTGAAAGATGAAATTGTACCTGTAGAAAACTATATATTCGCACTCGACAACGCAATATCACAGTTCCAATCACAAATCACAGACATCGAAATCAGAGAACTCAACATCATTTATGAAGAGAAACTCACAGAAAATATCCTTATCCCGCGTTGGAATGTATCAGTAAAAGAAATAATTATCGACTAACAGGAGGACTTTTTATGAACTGGAGCAAAGCAAAGAATATACTTATTATATTTTTGCTACTAACTTTTCTACTCCTTTCGGCTATGATTTATGACTCAGAGAAAAAGAGTAGTCAAATTCAACCTGAAACAATTAATTATGCTATTAACTTGTTGCATGCTCGTGGCATAGATATAGATCCTAAAATTATACCAACTACTATTGATACACTCCATATTCTTGAAGTGCAAAATGTAATATCCGACTATTCTGAATTCGCAAAGATAGCTATACCCGACTGTTCAAAAGTGTCCGATGTCATATTTTCTTCCAACAAAGCTACAATAGAATTCTTTGGAGATAAATTTACAATTACCTATATAAACGGACACAAAACCGACAAAAAGCTTAAATCACCTGCCGAAAAAGCAAAATCATATCTCGCCGGATTAGGAATTGATGTGTCAAATGCATCTGTTTCAACATCAAATAATGCAGAAGGGTTATTCTCAGTAACGTTTGTGAAATTCATCGAAGAATTATCCTTCTTTGACAGCAAACTTACAGTAACTTTTGATGGCGAAAACATAATTAGAGTTTCTGGTACGTGGTTCAACGAAGCACCACTCCCCACTTCATCCGCAATGATAGATTTTCCTCACGGGTTATTAATAAAATATTCTTCAAGCAATGAAACATTTTCGAATATAAACATTACTGATTTAGCGCTGGGCTATGCAATAAACGAGGACGGCGTGTATCACAAACAGGCTACGTTAATTCCGGTATATCGTGTCATAACCGCAGATAACCGTGAGTTTTATATTGATGCAAGACGCGCATAAAAAAAGTAGTTGTTATCGTTTGATAACAACTACTTTTTAATTGTCTTAAATAACTCTTACCTTCAATACGTCATCAATTGCTGCAATCTTCTCTACAAAATCTGCAGGAATTGCTCCATCACAATTGATGATTGTCGCAGCATTGTCTTTCTTGCTCTTATTAATCATATCTGCAATATTAAGACCTGACTCAGCAAACATATTAGTGAACTGACTAATCATATTAGGTACATTCTTGTGGAGTATAGAAACTCTACCACCATTACCCATAGGAAGTGAACAGTTCGGGAAGTTAACAGAATTAAGAATATCTCCTGTTTCAAGATATGATGCAAGCTCCTGAGCCGCCATCATTGCACAGTTATCCTCTGACTCTGCTGTTGAAGCACCAAGATGAGGAATTGCAATTATTCCCTTCTGGTTAATTGTTTCTGCATTCGGGAAGTCAACAACATACTTTGACACCTTACCGCTTTCAATAGCAGCCTTAATATCATCATTGTTAACAAGCTCTCCTCTTGCAAAATTAAGAATCTTTACTCCATCCTTCATCTTTGCAATATTCTCTTTATTAATCATATGCTTTGTATCCGGAGTAAACGGAACATGAATAGTAATATAATCAGACTTTTCATAAACCTCGTCAGCACTCTTAGCCTTAACAATATGACTTGAAAGCTTCCAAGCAGCATCTACCGAAAGGTAAGGGTCAAATCCAACAACATTCATACCTAAATGTCTTGCAGCATTAGCAACAAGAATACCAATAGCACCAAGACCAATTACACCAAGCGTTTTGCCCTGTACTTCACAGCCAGCAAATCCGCCCTTGCCTTTCTCAACCTGCTTAGCAATATCATCACCACTAAGACCTGCCGCCCATTTAATACCACCATCAATATCTCTTGATGCCATAAACATACCGGCGAGAACAAGCTCTTTTACAGCATTTGCATTAGCACCAGGAGTGTTAAATACAACAATACCCTTTTCTGTACACTTATCAATAGGAATATTATTTGTACCCGCGCCTGCTCTTGCAACAGCTAAAAGCTTTTCAGGAAGCTCCATATCATGCATAGCAAAGCTTCTTAAAATGATACCATCCGCATTTGCAGAAGCATCATCTGTAACTGCATACTTATCAGCATCAAGCTGGTCTAAGCCGCATTTTGCAATCTTATTAAGAGTCAATATATCAAACATTTTATCTATTCGCACCTTTCAAGACTTATAAATTCTCTGCCTCAAATTTCTTCATAAACTCTACAAGCTTTTCAACACCTTCAACAGGCATAGCATTATAGATACTTGCTCTCATACCACCAACACTTCTATGTCCCTTAAGGTTTACAAAACCAGCCTTCTTAGCTTCAGCAACAAACTTAGCATCAAGTTCCTCGTTACCTGTTACAAATGGTACATTCATAAGTGAACGGTCTTCAGGAACTACTGTACCCTTAAAGAGTTTAGAATTATCAAGGAAATTATAAAGAATTTCGGCTTTCTTTTCGTTATTCTTCTGAACAGCAGCAACACCACCCTGTTCCTTAATCCACTCAAGCACCAGCTTCATAACATAGATACCGTAAGTAGGCGGAGTGTTATAAAGAGAATCGTTGTCAACGTGAATCTGGTAGTTGAACATTGTCGGTGTAATATCCATAGCATTGCCGACCAAATCCTCACGAACGATTACAAGAGTAACACCTGCTGGACCCAAGTTCTTCTGAGCACCAGCAAATAGCAGTCCGAACTTGGAAACATCAAGTTCTTCACTCATTATCATCGAAGAAATATCTGCAACCAAGGGAATATCTCCTGTTTCGGGAAGCTGATTAAACTTTGTTCCATAAATAGTGTTATTAAGACAAATGTAGAAGTAGTCAGCATCCTTTGAGAAGGTAGACTTATCAAGCTTAGGAATATATGAGAAAGTCTTATCTGCGGAAGATGCAATTTCATTAACTGTAATATAACGTTTAGCTTCTTGAGCAGCTTTCTTTGCCCACTGACCTGTAATTACAATATCAATCTTCTTATTCTTTGTAGCAAGGTTCATAGGAATCATAGTAAACTGGCTTGAACCGCCACCCTGCAAGAAAAGAACTTTATAATTATCAGGTACGTGCATAAGCTCACGAACAAGCTTTTCACAACCTTTAATAATATCATCATAGTCTTTTGAACGATGGCTCATTTCCATTACTGACATACCAGAATTTGGATACTCACACATTTCGTCCTGCGCTTTTTTCAGAACCTCAAGCGGAAGCATAGAAGGTCCAGCCGAAAAATTATAAACTCTGTTCATTGGTAAACACCCCTCCAAAATTATATACTACTATTATATACCTTTTTTCACTTTTGTCAACATCTATATACCTTATTTTGACAAAAAAATATCAGGATTTCTCGTTTTTGTCGTCAAGATAGTATCTTTCAATTGTGTCAGCTATTGCCCAAGCTATTTTTGCTCTGTATTCTTCGTTCATAAGTTTCTTTTCCTCGGCTGGATTTGATATAAATCCACACTCTATTAGTATAGCAGGGATTGGAGGGGACTTCATAAGGAAAAGACTTTTATCTGCTGCTCTTACTGCTGTTACTTTTGCTCCTGTAAGCTCTGACATTCTTAGCTGAATATTTTCTGCCAAAGGTTTTATTTCTTTATGATTTGCTGCATAAAACAGTCTTAACCCACTTACGTCAGACATTGGGAAATGATTCATATGAATAGAAACAAATAAGTCAGCATCAGCTTTTCTTAGTTTTTCAAGACGCAATCTCATATCCTTTATCTTGCTCCAAGAACTGCTTCCTTCTTCCCTGATACCTTCTTTGTCATTACGTATCATTATTGTATCTATTCCCTTTCCTTGCATAACCTCAGCAACCATTTTTGCTATGTCAAGGTTAAGGTCAGCTTCAATACTACCGTTAGCACCGACTGCTCCGCCATCAGGCAGTCCGTGTCCTGCATCAATTATTACCTTTAATGCTCCCCCCTCGACTCCGAACGTATTCCTGTCAGGTATTACTCCCAACACACCACCCAACAGCAGTCCTGCTGCAAGAAATACCGAACAAAACAACAAGCATTTCTTTCTGTCTATTACCAAATACATCTACATCACTCCTGTGGTCATTTATATGAACACAGGCATAAAAATATGCTTTTATGTGTTTCTTGATTATTACAAATGTTCTAAGGTTTTGAGTGAATTCATTTAATATCTAAAAAAAGATTTAATCAAGAACTGAAAATCAAAATACAGCATATTTACTTACATCTTCTAATCGTCTTTCATTCTTGCTCTTTCTATTCTGATTGCTACAACAGTCATATCATCATCTTTTTCAGGGAAATTTCTCTTTACAGCCTCTGCAAGAATATCTTCGGCTAGTCCTTTCATATCATTACCTGCATTTTTTATCATTCTTTTAATCCATTCGCCTTTTAGTACACCGTAGCCAGCTTCTCCAACTCCGTCAGAGACCATTACAATAATATCACCAACAGACAATCTTCTGGAAACTGTAATCGTTCTTACCTCATCCAAAATGCCAACAGGCAAACTTGATGATGTCAAAGTTTCTACATCGTTCTTATGCTTTATAAAGCTTTCTGCACTGCCTATTTTAAGGAATTCAGAATCGCCTGTATAAGCATCAAACTCAAACAAATCAACAGTAGAAAAGCTTTCATCATCACCTTTTATTGCAAGTGCTGAATTTAACATACTTACTGCTTTATCTTTCAAAAAGCCTGTACGTAAAAACTCTCTTAATAGCTCTGTTGTCATTTTACTTTCTTTGTATGCCTTTCTTCCGGAGCCCATTCCATCACACAAAATTATGTAATGTCTACCCTTTTCAGAATCAAATTCAAGGAAACAATCACCAGAAACATCTCCACCACCGCTTGCACGTTGCACCAGCGACGCTGACACAGCATATAGCGGTTCTCTCTCCTGTCTTTTTTCTTCTGTTTCAAGCTCATCTGTTATCCTCTTTAAGCTTTGAGATATTGCGTTGTGTTGACTTATTACACTTTTGAATCTTTTTGACAATTGTTTTTGTTCATCAGCCGTTGAATAAGATGATGTTACACTTCTTATTTTATCTTGAATCCATGTAAGAACAACCTCAGGTACAAGCGAATATACAACAGTTGCTGCAATTACTGAACCAATATAATTACCAAACTGATATTTGGTTACATCAAGAAGTAGAATAAGGGCACTTCCTGAAAGCAATCCTAAAACAGATGACCATCTACCAAGTTCACCAAGCAAAGCAGAAAACAATGCAGCAGCAGCAAAGATACATACTGCCGTTAAATTAGCTTCCGAGTTCATACCGCACATATAACCAAGCAACAGAGATACCGTAACTGCTTCGCTTACCTTCATACTGCCAGATATTAACATTACAGCTAAAAAACCAAATAGAAAATTTAACATTATTCCAGGCGGTATAATTATTCCGGAAAATCCGTTTATTGTTGCGCCAACCAGTATCAATTTAGCAATAAGTTGTTCTCTCTTTTGACCTGCAATACAAATCCTGTCCCCGTTTCTTAAAGAGCATAGAATGTAATATAACAGTCCAACAGTAACCCCCTCTCCTATTGCTGTTATAAGTCCAAGCATTGTAGCATCAAAAAACAAGTTTTCTCCCACTGAGAATATTGCAGTAAGCACGCCAAGAACTACTCCTGCTGCTATTCTGTCAAACTTCTTTACAAATCCTATTGCCAGATAGAATGCAGCGCATATAATATATTTTATGCCACTTACACCGAGACTTGCCGCACCAAGCATCATTGCTATCGCGCCAACAGGAGATGGAACCAAAGCTGCGAAGCTACTTAAACCAAACGGATATAATCCCGACACATTTGCTCTTGCAGAAAGCAGCACAGGCAATAAAAGAAAAATACTTTCTCTTGTATGATATGTACTCATCACCCTTGCTCTCCTGCCTGCCATTGCTGATATTTTCATTACTACTCTCCTCCTAAGTAAAAGTTAAGTAATAACAATTATATCACCACCATTTCGAACATTCTGTCAAATCACGTTGTCATATCTTGACATAAGTTCGACTGACAATACTTATATATGACATAAAATATAATTATTATGTAGCTTTTTTGAAAATATTGGTGTATAATAGAAACATCCCTTATATTTGGAGGCTAAAATATGCGAATACTTGTCTTTTCTGACACTCACGGTCTAATAGATTCAGTTGTAAACACCATAAACCGAATAGATGCTGTTGATATGATTTTACACGCAGGCGATGTTTCATCAGATGCTGAAGACTTATCATATATCTTTCCTGATATTCCAGTACGATACGTTTGCGGAAATTGCGAAATGTCAAGAGTACAGCCCGAACTAATTATTGATGCAGAAGGAAAGCGCATCTTTCTAACTCACGGGCATCTTCACAATGTAAAATACGAAGCAGGATACAGCACGCTGGTTGCTAAAGCAAAGGAACAACACGCAGATATCGCAGTATTTGGGCATACGCACAATCCTGTTTGTCAGAATTTTGGAGACTTTATAATTCTTAATCCCGGTTCTTCTCGTTATGGCTCAACCTATGGTGTTATTGAAATCGAAAACGGTAAAATTGGTGCTGCGGTTCTGGATATGTAAAGAAAAACCCGAAACACTTTTGTATTTCGGGTTATTACTATTACTCACTTATATGAATCATTACCTGTTCAATAATTCGCTTTACATGCTCATCATCAAGAGAATAGAAGGTATTTTTTCCTTCGCGGCGAGCTTTGACAAGTCTTGCATGCTTTAGAACTCTAAGTTGATGACTGATTGCAGACTGTGTCATACCAAGCTTTGATGCAATGTCAAAAACACATATTTCTTTATCAAACAAAGCCCACAAAATACGTATTCTTGTTGCATCGCCAAAAACCTTGAATACCTCAGAAAGCTCACTAACAACTTTATCTTCTGGCAATTCATTCTTGAGCCTGTCGACAATCGCCGTATTATACATACAATGAGCGCACCTGGTCTCCTCCACCGCTATCCCTCCTATTTCGTTTTTTTCTTCAGCATCTTACCACAAAACTCATTATTGTCCTTCGTGTTTCTGATTTCATTAAGAACCGCACCAACAGAATCAGCAACATTTTGTCTTGAAATATCGTGTCTGATTGCCCATGCAACTTCACATTCATCAGAGCTTAACAATTCTTCTTCACGTCTTGTACCTGATTTTGCAATGTCTATTGCAGGGAAAATCCTTCTCTCCTGCATACTTCTGTCGAGCTTAAGCTCCATATTACCAGTACCTTTGAATTCCTCAAAGATAACATCGTCCATTCTGCTTCCAGTCTCAACTAATGCAGTAGCAAGAATTGTAAGACTCCCGCCTTCTTCGATATTTCTCGCTGCACCAAAGAATTTTTTTGGTTTAATAAGCGCATCAGGGTCAAGACCACCGGAAAGTGTTCTGCCTGTTGGTGTTACTGTGAGGTTATATGCTCTCGCAAGACGTGTTATAGAATCGAGAAGTATCACTACATCCTTCTTCTGTTCAACAAGTCTCATCGCTCTTTCAAGCACCATTTCTGCCACTTTTGTGTGGTTCTCCGGAGTTTGGTCAAATGTTGAGTAAATTACTTCTCCATTTATCGACCTCTTTATATCTGTAACCTCCTCAGGACGTTCATCTATAAGCAAAACTATAAGCTTAACATCAGGATAATTTGTGGATACTGACTGAGCAATATTCTTTATAATAGTTGTTTTACCCGCTTTAGGAGGTGCAACTATCATACCTCTTTGTCCTTTTCCAATAGGTGAAAACAAGTCAATAACTCTTGATGTTATGCTGTTATTCTCTGAATTTTCAAGAACAAGGCGTTCTTTTGGATATATAGGAACAAGCTTTTCAAAGCTCTTTCTTTTTAGTGCAACTTCAAGCGAATCTCCGTTGATTTTCTTAACATACAGAAGTGGTGAGTATTTATCCTCATCCTGACTCGGACGACTATCGCCGGATATCTCATCACCGGTTTTAAGTCCAAAACGTTTAATCTGCGTTGGAGAAACATACACATCATCTTCGCTTGGTCTTAAGTTATCAAAACGCAGAAAACCAAACCCATCCGCCATAACATCAAGAACACCGCAAACCTCTACTGCATCAGCAGGTCGCTGCTTCTTCTTATCTTTTGCTTTTTCTAAGGTTTCTTGCTTTGCAATTTCCTCTCTCTTTTCGGCTATAAGTTTTGCTATTTCATCCTTTTTAAGTGCCGAAATCTTTTCTATTCCAAGTCCTTGTGCTATTTGTTTAAGCTCTTCTTTTGTCTTTCTTTCAAGCATCAGCTTCTCCTGCATACACCTACTCCATTCTCTACACTATTTCTCTCAGCTTATCCAAAAATGCTTCTTCGCCGAAAGTATTGATTTTGAAAAACATCGCCTGACTTCCACCAGAAGCAATAGCAGACAGATTTATGGCATCACCGTTCCCAAATAATGTAACGGCTAAACTAACTCTGTTTCCGCCCATATAACTGTATCTTTCAAAAACACGTACACTACACCGCGCATCACCATTCCTGAAATCACTTCTTTCTTCAAGTGTTGCAGAAATGCTTCCGCCAAGTATACCATCTTCAATATTTTTCAGTATACTGTCAAAATCACCTTTGAGTGTTTTTTCATATTTTGCCATTTCAAAATCTCCAGCAAAAGAAAATACTTACCTTTAATTATCAGTCATAACAGCACCGTATTTAGCTGATGATACGAGCTTTCTGTAACGGTTTAAGTATCCTGTCTTTATTTTCGGTTCATTCGGAGTCCAACCTTCGCGACGTTTTGCAAGTTCTTCATCTGAAACAAGAAGGTTCAAAACACAGTTTTCGATATCAATTTCAATCATATCACCGTCTTTAACAAAAGCAATAGGACCTCCGTCTACTGCTTCAGGACAAACGTGTCCGATAGCAGCCCCCCTTGTTGCACCTGAAAAACGTCCATCGGTAATAAGTGCTACATCTTTATCAAGGCCCATACCACATATTGCAGATGTAGGCGAAAGCATTTCTCTCATACCCGGTCCTCCCTTTGGACCTTCATACCTGATAACAACAACATCACCTTTTTCAATTTTGCCGGCATAGATAGCTTCAATTGCCTCATCCTCACTGTCATATACCTTTGCAGGTCCTTTATGTTGAAGCATTTCTTTTGCAACAGCACTACGTTTAACAACGCCAAGTTCACCCATTGTTCCTTTTAGCACAGCTATTCCGCCAGTCTTTGAATATGGGTTATCAATAGGTCTTATAACGTCATAATCAAGAACAATCTTATCCTTTATGTTCTCGCCGACAGTTTTACCTGTTACGGTAATAAGGTCTGTTTTTATAAGATTATTCTTGGAAAGCTCGTTCATAACCGCCATTACGCCACCTGCAGCATACAAATCCTGAACGTGATGTTCTCCGGCAGGTGCAAGATGGCAAAGATTAGGAGTTTGTGCACTTATATCATTTGCCATATCAAGATTAACATCAACCTTAGCTTCTGCTGCAATTGCAGGAAGATGAAGCATTGAGTTTGTTGAACAACCAAGCGCCATATCAACTCTTAGTGCATTATAAAATGCATCTGCTGTCATAATATCACGTGGTTTAATATCGTTATTCAAAAGCTCCATAATCTTCATACCAGTTTCTTTGGCAAGACGTATTCTCTCAGAATAAACAGCAGGAATTGTTCCGTTTCCTGGAAGTGCCATACCAAGCACCTCAGAAAGACAGTTCATTGAGTTTGCAGTAAACATACCAGAACAGCTTCCGCAAGTTGGGCAAGAAGCATTTTCAAGCGCAGTAAGTTCATCCATATCTATGCTACCAGCTTTGAATGCACCAATTGCTTCAAAGTTTGTATTAAGGTCTCTGAACTTGCCTTTATAGTTTATTGAAAGCATAGGTCCGCCACTTACAACGATAGCCGGCTTATTAAGACGTGCCGCTGCCATAAGCATAGCAGGCACTATCTTATCACAGTTAGGGATTAAGACAAGTGCATCAAATCCATGTGCTATTGTCATAGCCTCAACAGAATCCGCAATAAGTTCACGGCTTGCAAGCGAATACTTCATTCCCACATGTCCCATTGCAATACCATCGCAGACACCGATTGCCGGAAATTCAACAGGTGTACCACCCGCCATACGAATACCCACCTTTACGGCTTCTGCAATTTTATCAAGATGAACATGACCGGGAATTACTTCATTCTTAGAGCTAACAACACCTATAAGCGGTCTTGACAATTCTTCGTCAGTAAATCCCGATGCCTTAAACAATGAACGATGCGGTGTTTTCTCTACACCTTTTTTAACAATATCTGAATACATTTTTTACCATGCCTTTCTTAAATAAACATCTCTATAAGGAGATTATTGTCATAAAAAAATTTCGTAATCAATGTCTTATCGACAGTTTCGCTAATTACCGATAGACTTTCGGTAGGAGCTAAAAGCGTCATAACTGCACAGATAATATATACAATAAGAAGCCCATTAAGTGCACCAACAACTATTCCTAAAAAGGAGTTGACACTACTTAATACCGGGAGCTTAAATACTAAATCAAGCAATCTTAATATAAGAAATACTCCAAGTCTTACCGCAAGAAACAAGAGTATGATAGAAATTATTTTCAAAATCACTTCTGTTACTGTTTCGGTAAGCACCTCAAGTGTATTATTCTTCATAGTTTCAACAGCCTCTGTCTGTTTTTCAAGCTTTTCATCAAGAAAATCCATAAGAAAGCTCGGAAGTCCCATAATTTCGCCGACCTTTTTGGCAGTTTCACTATCTTCCTCGCCGCTTATTGATTCCATTTCCGCCTCTGCTGTTCCCATAACCTGTATCTGTACCTTTTCCCTTACAGTCAGCCCTAACGCTGACGAAGAAAGATATTCAGTAAAAGGCTGTTGTAGCGTTACTATAAGAACAACAGAAATTATCAGCGACAGTACCGTATAAGAAGACTTTAGAAACCCTCTCCTTTTGGACACAAGAACAGATGCTGTAATTATACCTATGATAACAAGGTCAAATATATAATTCATCACAGGCTTTTTCCTCCGTTAAAAATCAATAAAATCAAGTCCTGAGCTATAAACAACCATAGCATGGTCATTATCCATCACATAAACATCACGGATTTCTCTGGGACATGTATGAATCTTTTTATGTCTGCCGGAAAAACCTGATAATATCAAATCTCTGCCAATGTTATATGCTATTCTTCCTGAGCGGATATCTATACAATCTGGCATTTTTTCAGCAGTTATAAGCGATTTCTGTCCACCTCGTCCGGTAAGAATTTCAATCTCCGAAACGTTGTTGTTTTCAACAAGCATCAGCTTATATCCGGAATCCTCCGCACGATGATGAAGTAATTCACGTTCGGTATATATTTTTTCCCACAAAATTTTACCTCTTTGTGATACTCCGCATACTTTATCGTCAGCAAATACATTAAGTACTTCACCAAGGAAGTCTACGTCATACACAATAGAGCCGTCAAAACTCGTTTTCGCTTCACTCTTTCCGTTGGAAATATTAAAAATCTCCACTCTGGAATTGGCACCGATTTCAGTGTTCAGGAATGAAACAGCAACGCGCCTTGAGCCTGAAGCTATGTCTGCATCGATAATACTGTCGTGTCCGGAATTCCAGCTGAATACCTTATCACCTTTTCTATTAATAACAATAACCGCACCTTTATAATATTCTTTGTCTGATACAACAACAATGTCGCCATTTTCTGACAATTCAGCGGTCTTTATTTCGCCGTCAGCCTCTGTCTGGAATACTTGTTTCTTTCCATCAAACAATGCAATTTTTCTACCGCCACGTTCAGCAATCATATAATAGTTACCGCTGACACTCAAAATCGGGTCGGACATATGTATACCAATTGCCCACAAAGATTTTCCCGACCTGTTATACGCCAGTACAGAAGTTTCATTTACGCATAGTATATAATCTCTGTACTGTGAATACTTGTATGTATATGCGCTCTCAATTGCAACAGGCGTGTTATGCGATTTACTTTCATCAGGCGCTATATCCTCAAATTCAACATCAGGAATATCTTCAACAGTTTCAATATTGCTTTCAACCGGTGTCGGCAATGGCTCATTAGTTACTTGCGCCGGCTCAGGTGAAGGTAAGTCCTGAAGAAACTCAATAGTTTGTTCAGACAATTCAATATTAAAGTGTCTTACAAGACCAAGAATGTTCATTTTGAAATTGTATGTATAGTTTTCTATGAAACCTATTTTTATGCCGGAAGCAAATACTGCAAAGACACAAACTGCAAAAAGCATTAAGATGGCTAAAATTACTCTGCCTTTCTTTTTCATTTCTTTTTTCCTTTCGAGTTAATCAATAGAACACTTGCGAAAGATATAACCCATCAGCAGGAGCAGTAATTCCCGCTCGGGCTCTGTTACAGGAAGCAACTATCTCAGGCATATCACGCCAGTCAATTTTGCCACTTCCGCAAAAAACAAGTGTTCCTGTTATTATTCTAACCATATTGTACAGAAATCCGTTTCCACACACATCTATTTTTATAATATTCCCTTCTTTTTTAACATCAAGCGAATATATAGTCCTTACAGTTGTTTTAACAGTAAATCCACTTGAAGCAAAGCCAACAAAATCATGTTCACCCAAAAAGCTTTCGGCAGCTTTTTGCATAGCTTCTACATCAAGAGGATGACAATAGTGCCATGTGCGTTTATTTAAGAATACATCAGGAAGTTCGGAATTCTGAATAAGATAGGTATATGTTTTTGACGACGACCACCGTGAATCAAAGCTTTCATCTACTTCTTCAGAGGATATGCAAACAATATCATCAGGTAATCTTGAATTGATTGCATACTTAAATCTTGATGCATCAAATCGCGTTCCGGTAAAGAAGTTGCAGACATAATACTTAGCATGAACTCCAGCATCTGTTCTTCCACAACCGTAGAGCACAATTTCTTCACCTGTTACACCGAATATTGCATTTTCTAACGTCTCCTGTATCGTTATAGCATTAGGCTGCTTCTGCCAACCATGATAACGGCTACCGTCATATTGAATAACAAGTTTTATATTTCTCATAATCTTGAAAAATCGTTTAATAAACTCCTTGTTTGTTTAGTTTTATTCTATTAAATTATTATAC
>JAHAZB010000074.1 GCA_018384175.1 Eubacteriales bacterium | reverse complement strand
AAACCAAAGGTGTCGTTCTTCTTTTGTCATATTTTTTCTTAGTTCCTTTGCAAATGGAACTATTTTATTATTATGTTTTCTATCCATTTACAACCCCTCCGAGTTGCTTTGCAACCCACCTCCCCTTACACAGGGGAGGCTTTTTCCTTTTCGTCATATTTCGACATATTTATATTGCGAGGCATAAGGTTTAGATGCAAACCTTTTTGATGGCTGTTCATATCAAGTTATAACCAAAAACATATAAATTTGAATTTTACAGAACCATTACCAAAGTACCAATGCCGATAAGTATACACCCAATCAACGATTTGGTTGTAAACTGTTCGTGCAGAAAAACAAAAGCCAAAACCAATGTGATTACAACACTTAATTTATCAACAGGAACAACCTTTGATGCATCACCTGTTTGCAATGCCTTGTAATAACACAACCAAGAAGCACCCGTTGCCAACCCTGAGAGGACAAGAAACAACCAGCTTCGTTTGCTTATTTCAGCAATTCCGTTTTGTGCATTCGTAATAAATACCATTCCCCAAGCCATAACTACCACTACAACAGTTCTGATTGCTGTTGCAAGATTTGAGTTGACTCCTTCAATGCCGACCTTAGCCAGTATAGATGTAAGCGCTGCAAAAATTGCAGACAGTAATGCAAGTATAAACCACATAGAATATTACCCTCCCCCAATTATTATTTATCTGTTCGACATTTTTCGACATATCAATATGGTTCGTATCAAGTCAGGATCAAATAATTGAGTCCATTCAACATTCAATAAATTCATTATAACACAGCAACACGAAAATAACAATCCTACTTTTACTGCCCTATCACTAAGATATTAAATGACACACAAAAACTCCTACGCCATTTATCTTTGCCGCAGGAGTTATAAGTTTCTACTTTAGTTTATGTATTAGTTATACTGCTGTGCGATTTCTTCAATCTTACCGCTTGTAAGCATCTCTTCAAGCTTTGTGTTGATTGCATCGAGAAGCTCTGTGTTGCCCTTAGCAACTGCAATTGCGTACTCCTCAGCCTCGAAAGCTTCAGCATCTTCAATTACCTTCAAGCCGTTCTTCTCAGCAAGAGCCTTACCTGTGTAAGAGTCAATAACAACCGCATCAAGCTTACCGTTCTTAACATCCTGAACAACGTCTACACCACGGTTTGCACGAGTGATATTCTCCTCAGCTATTGCAAGGTCATCTGTTACGATAGAGTCGCCTGTGTAACCGAGAACAACGCCGACCTTCTTACCGTTTTTGAGGTCTTCTGCCTTTGCGATATCTGTGTTATCAGCTGCAACTACCATAACCTGTGTAGCTGTGTAGTAAGGAATTGAGAAATCAACGCTCTTAAGTCTTTCCTCTTTGATTGTCATACCAGCAACAGCCATATCAATCTTACCGGTCTGAACAGATGCCAAAAGACCATCAAATTCCATATCCTCAATTACGAGCTCCTTGTCCATTGACTTTGCAAGCTCTAAAGCGATTGCAACATCAATGCCGTCAAACTCACCAACCAAGCCTTCAGTTGTTGTAAACTCAAACGGCTCGAACGCAGCGTTTGTACCCATAACAAGCTTATCATCAGAGCCTTCGCCACAACCTGCCATAAGACCTACGCTAAGTACTGCTGCAACAGAAAGTGCTGCAAGCTTCAAAATACCCTTTTTCATTTTTCATTCCTCCTGTAATATAAGAAAATAATTTATTATATCGCTCTAAAAGCGCTATAAACTTATAATACCTTACTCAAGAATAACTGTGTACGTTCATTCTTGGGGTTATTAAACACTTCATCAGGTGTTCCCTGCTCAACCACAACACCCTGATCCATAAACAGAACTCTTGATGCTACCTCACGAGCAAAGCCCATTTCATGTGTTACAACAACCATCGTCATACCTGCTTCTGCAAGGTCTTTCATAACCTCAAGAACCTCACCAACCATCTCAGGGTCAAGTGCAGACGTAGGCTCGTCAAAAAGCATTATCTCAGGACTCATTGCAAGAGCACGCGCAATTGCAATTCTCTGCTGCTGACCGCCCGAAAGCTGTGCCGGATATGCATTTGCCTTATCTACAAGTCCAACACGTTCCAAAAGCTCCATTGCAAGCTTTTCTGCATCAGGCTTTGCCATCTTTTTGACCTTGATTGGTGCAAGTGTTATATTATCAAGAATGGTAAGGTGCGGAAACAGATTGAACTGCTGGAACACCATTCCCATCTTCTCACGTATTTTATTTACGTTACTACCCTTCTGAGTTATACATTCGCCATCAATATAAATCTCACCGTTAGTAGGTGTTTCAAGAAGGTTAAGGCAACGCAAAAACGTACTCTTTCCTGAACCTGACGGTCCTATTACAACTACCTTCTCACCGGGTTTTATATGTTCGTCAATACCTCTTAAAACTTCAAGCTTTCCGAAATGCTTATGAAGATTATTTACTTTTATCATTGCTTTCTCCTTTTATCTTACGTCCGATTTTCTAAGCTTTGCCTCAAAACGGTTAAGCAGAACGGATAAAAATTTAATTACTACGTAGTATATAATCGCAATCGAAATAAGCGGCCAGAAATAGTCGTAGGTACGGCTCTGTACCTTTTTCGCTGCTCCAACGAGGTCTAAGTTATCAACCATACCGATTACCGCTGTTTCCTTTATGAGTACGATAAACTCATTTGCAAGCGCAGGCAGTATGTTCTTAACAGCCTGTGGGATTATAATAAAAGTCATCGTCTGTGCATTGGTAAGACCAAGAGACCTTCCCGCTTCCGTCTGTCCTTTATTTACAGACAGAATACCGCCTCTGACAATTTCAGCAATATACGCACCGGAGTTAATACCAAACGCAATTATTCCGACCAACATTTTCGGAATAGGGATTGGCGCAAAAATAACATAATAAATAATAAGCAGCTGTACCATTGTCGGTGTACCACGTATTACATCTACATAAGTTCCTCCAATAGCCTTTAACACCTTTGAATTTGACAAACGGAAAAGCGCTGTTACAAGTCCAAGAATCATACCAAGTAATACTGAAAACAATGAAATAAGCAATGTATTCTTGATACCATTTAAGAACCATACCCATCTGCCGTCTACTATAAATGTGGAATAAATACCATTAGAAATCCACTCTCCGGTACTTTCAAGCCACATAGAAATGCTTTCCAAAAGAAAACCCTCCTCGTTAAATTTCAATACTTACCAAACTATCATACCAAAATTTAACCAAATATGCAAGTCTTTTTCAATAAAAAGCCTTAAATATACACTTTTAATGCCAATTTATACATTTATGCATTATTTCCCAACACAAAAACTGCTGAATATTCCTGCCACAATATCCTCCGAAACTGTTCTTCCGTCAATCTCTCCCAAAGCATCAATCGCCTCATTTACATCAAGTGCCGCAAAATCCTGTGCAAGCCCGTTTGAAATTACATCAATTGCACGCCGAACAGCTTCCTTCGCACGTAAAATCGCCGACAGTTGTCTTTCGTTGGTGATTGTAACTTCAGCCTCACCTATACTTCCAAGCTTGTACATTTCTTTAATTCTTGCTGACAGCTCAGGAATTCCAAGTCCGGTAAGTGCTGAAATCTTTATCGCACCCTCCATATCAAAACCATCTGAATCATCGGTCTTGTTTATAAGAACAATTCTGTTGCTGTCCTCCGTTCTTCCTAATAAATCACGGTCATCATCTGTTATTCCTTCTCTGGCATCAAGCACAAGCAAAACAAGCTCTGCTTCGTCAATATATCTAAGAGAACGTTCCACACCGATTTTTTCAACAACATCATCCGTTGCACGTATTCCTGCTGTATCCAAAAGCCTTAACGGCACTCCGTCCAAGTCTACCGACTCCTCAATTACGTCTCTCGTAGTTCCTGCAATATCGGTAACTATCGCTCTTTCCTCCATAGCAAGATAATTGAGAAGTGATGATTTTCCAACGTTAGGTCTGCCTATAATTACAGTTTTGATACCGTTTTTAAGCAGTCTTCCCCTTGTTGCTGTATCAGACAAGCCATTGAGCTTTACAAAGACTTCCTTTAATATGTCCGAGATTTCCTCCAATGTCATATCCTCTAAATCCTCGTCAGGATAATCTATTGAAACCTGCATAGCAGCAGCAAGTGAAACAAGCTTTTCTCTTATTTCTTCTATTCTTTTCGATAGATGTCCGCCTGCCTGCGAAAGTGCGTTCTTTTGTGCAAGGTCGGTTTTTGCGTTGATAATATCAATAACCGCCTCTGCTTGGACAAGGTCTATTCTACCGTTCATAAATGCACGTTTTGTAAATTCTCCCGCCTGAGCTGGTACTGCACCTGCAGCAAACAATGCACCAAGAACTAACCTTGATGCCACATAGCCGCCATGCGTACTTATCTCTACAACATCCTCACGGGTAAAGGTTTTAGGCGCTCGCATCACAGTAACAAGCACCTCATCAATCACTTTATCATCTTTTATAATCTTTCCATAGTGTACCGAATGGCTTTGTGCGTTGCAAAGTCTTATTTTGCCCTTAAATACACTATCGGCTATTTCTATTGCTTTTTCTCCACTTATGCGGATAACGGCAATCCCGCCCACTCCTTGTGGTGTCGAGATTGCCGCGATTGTTCTGTTATCCATATTCTTAAATTCCTTTATTTTCTTTCCGGTCTTAGTTCTTTAAGCGCCTGCATAAATGTTTCAATATCAGAAAAATGCTTATGTACAGAAGCAAAACGTACATATGCCACCTCGTCAAGCTCTTTAAGATGTGCCATTACCTTTTCTCCGATTTCAGTAGAGGTAACCTCCTTTACCATCGACTGATAAAGCTCACTCTCTATATCATCAGAAATTTTTTCCATTTGCACTATCGAAATAGGTCTTTTCTCACAAGCACGGATAAGACCTCTTAAAACCTTGCCTCTGTCATACGGCTGACGGGAATTATCCTGCTTTATTACCGCAAGAGATATTGTTTCAAGCTTTTCATAAGTAGTAAAACGTTTTTGACATTTCAGACACTCTCTGCGACGACGGATTGCTCCGCCCTCCTCTGTTGGTCTTGAGTCAATTACTTTGCTTTCCTCAAATCCGCAATAAGGACATCTCATATATATTTACTCCTTTCGGCTTTGGTTTATCCGACACCTATTCTTACTATAAATTATACTCCAACTATCATAACTTTTCAATAACGCAAATATTACATTAAGATAACAATTCCAAAACCCCACTGCAATCCACAAGAATAAATTCACTTCCCACTGCAGTTACTGCACTCCACGGTATAACTCGCTCTCTTTTTCTGTAAAAAATCATTCCGAAAAGCTCTGACGGCGGCAGGATTATTGCATTTATTCTGCCGCTCCCAATATCAACATCTATGTCCGAAACAGTTCCCAACCGTTCTGCAGTGTGTATGTCAATTACAATCTTACGTCTTAAATCATTGCTGTTTTGCAAGATATCGCCTCCCGTATCATTTTTATTCAACAGAGTCTGTTGTTATAACTTGGTTTTCTGTGAAACGGATTTGTCGTTGAAATTTCATAAATAATTTGATGTTGATGTATAATTATCTTCGAAAAAATGATTGTACTGACTAAAAGTATTAAAAATGATAATATAATCTACAAGAAAGTACTATCAAAAAGCCTACCTTTACACAAGGGAGCCTATTTTGTAAGTGTCAACTATAGGTGTCGGTTATCCCAGAAGATTTTTAAGCTACCGGGGTTGTTTCTGTATACTTCTGAGAAAACTGAATTGTTCCACAGAAAATAAAGTTATAGGAGTCAGCTCTTATGATTGACAAAAATCGCTTTTAGTGGTAAAATTATCAGTGGTTTTATAGTATTTCAGGGAAAGGATTTCATAATAATGGACAGAATAACTCAAATACTGACAGATAAGGTTTCGAATGCCTTTGAGCAATGCGGATATGACAAAGCTCTTGGCATAACTGGTGTTTCCGACCGCCCCGAGCTATGTCAGTTTCAATGTAATGGTGCATTAAAGGGTGCAAAGATTTATAAAAAAGCTCCTATAATGATAGCGAATGAGGTTTGCGAAAAGCTTAGCGCTGACTCCGGTATTGAAAAATCCGAGGCAGTAGCACCCGGTTTTATCAATATAGTGTTAAACGACAATTACTTAATTGAGCTTTTAACTACTCTTTCAAACGACAAGAATTTAGGTGTTCCCCAAGTCGGTGCAGGCGAAAAGGTTATTATCGACTACGGCGGTCCGAACGTTGCAAAACCTTTACACATAGGACATCTTCGTTCGGCAATAATCGGAGAGTCTCTCAAGCGACTTGCAAGAGAATGTGGCAGTGAGGTTATGGGCGACATTCATATGGGCGACTGGGGGTTGCAGATTGGTCTTGTTATTGCAGAGCTCGCCGTAAGAAATCCTGACTGGCGTTGTTTTGCAGAGGATTTTGATGAAAACACAGACACCGTTCCTGTCTTAGACGTTGATACCTTAAACGAAGTATATCCCTTCGCTTCAAAAAAGAGCAAAGAGGATGAAGTCTTTGCAAAAGCTGCTCACGAAGCTACCTTCGAACTGCAAAATGGCAGAAGTGGTTATATCGCACTTTGGAAAGAAATTATGCGCGCATCGGTCGCAGACCTTAAATCTAACTACGAAAAGCTGAATGTTGATTTCGAGTTATGGTACGGCGAATCGGATGCCGACAAGTTTATACCCGAACTCATCGAACGCCTTGAGAACAAAAAACTATTAAGAGAAAGTGAAGGAGCAATGGTTGTTGACGTTGCAAAGGATGACGACAAAGCTCCTATGCCTCCGGTTATAGTAAAAAAATCGGACAATTCGAGCATATATGCTACAACTGACCTTGCAACAATCATACAAAGGCAGAAGGATTTTGCGCCGGATAAAATCTGGTATGTTGTTGACAAAAGACAAGGTCTGCATTTTGAACAGGTGTTCCGTTGCGCAAAGAAAGCTGAGCTTGTACCAGAAACCACCGAGCTTGAGTTCCTTGGTTTCGGTACAATGAACGGTTCTGACGGTAAACCCTACAAAACAAGAGACGGCGGTGTAATGCGTCTTTCTGAGCTACTTAAAACAGTTACCGATTCAGCGGCAGAAAAGCTTATGGCAAGTGAATTTGTAACCGACGAAAACAGAGCAGAAACGGCACGTCGAGTAGGTATGGCAGCGGTCAAATTCGGAGACCTCATAAATCATCGTGCAAAGGATTATATATTCGACCTTGATAAATTCCTTTCCTTTGAGGGCAAAACAGGAACATACCTTTTATATACAGTTACCAGAATTAACTCTATTCTTAAAAAGACAGACGACGAAAAGACAGAACTTTGCGGTATTTATAACGATGCAGAACGCGAGCTTATACTTTCAATTCTGTTATCGGGCGAAGCCTTCTGTTATGCTCACGCAGAAAAAGCGCCAAACTATATCTGCGACAGTGCATACCGTATTGCAACAGCTTTCTCACGTTTCTATCATGACAGTCATATTATAAATGAACAGGATTCGAAAAAACGTGGCTCATGGCTTGCTCTTATAAAGCTTACCAAGGCTATTCTTACTAAACATTTAGACGTTCTCGGTATCGAAACTGTTGATGCTATGTAATTTCAACAAAAATGGCGGAATTGACCGCCTTTTTTGTTGCCATTCAAATATTATATTTGCC
>JAHAZB010000069.1 GCA_018384175.1 Eubacteriales bacterium | reverse complement strand
CTATAATGTATAATAAATATATCGTATTTATGAGTAGGTCATAAGAACAATTCTTAACTAATATAATGGCGGAGGCGCTAACATGGTAAGAACTGAAAAAAAGCGTTCAAGACAGGAAAGGCTTGTTCGTGAAATCGGGAAAAATCCTTTTTTGAAAGATGACGAGCTTGCTAAAAGGCTGAAGGTAAGTGTCGCTACAGTCCGCCTTGACCGCACAGAACTGGGTATAGGCGAATACCGTGAAAGAGTTCGTGATGTAGCCAAGACAAAAGCCAACGGAGTTAATGACTGTGGCGAAGTGTTGGATTTTAATATGTATCATGACGGAATATCGGTGCTTAATACCCTTGATGCAGCAGTCTTTGATGGCGGAACGGTAATAAAAGGACAGGCAATGTATGGCTATGCCGAAAATCTTGCTATGTCTGTTATAAATGCTCGCTCTGCTCTGGTGAGGGTGGCAAACATCAAGTACCTAAAAGAAGTACACCGTGGAGACAGACTTGTTGCGAAATATGAGGTTATGCGTATCAAGAATAATGAATATGTTGTATGGGTAAGAATTAAAAAGGATATGACCGAGATGTTCCGTGCAAAATTCAATCTTTCGGTTATGGATGAAAGGGACAGCTGATGAGAATTGTTATAGATGCTATGGGCGGTGATAATGCGCCCGGTGCGGTATGTGAGGCTGCGGCAAAGTGCAGCAGGATACCGGATGTTGAGCTGGTGCTCGTCGGACGGGAAGCGGAAGTACGGGCTGAGCTTGACGGATACGGAACTTTCGATAACATATCAATAAAAAATGCGGATGAAATTATAACTAATAATGAAGAACCGGTAAAGGCGATAAAGACCAAGAAAAATTCTTCACTTGTAGTTGCGGCTGAGATGCTAAGCAAAGGAGATGGGGATGCACTTGTGTCCTGCGGCTCTACCGGTGCGATACTTACTGCGGCACTGCTGATTGTTGGCAGAATAAAAGGAATAAAGCGCCCTGCGCTTGCAACCTTGTTGCCGAGCGAAAAGGGACCGGTTATACTGATGGATTCCGGAGCAAATACCGGTTGTAAGCCGGAAAATCTTGTTCAGTTTGCAATTATGGGTAATATCTATATGCGTGATTATATTGATATTAAATCGCCACGGGTAGGTCTTATTTCAAATGGCGAGGAGGAGGGCAAGGGTAATGCTCTTGTCAAGGAAACATATCCACTGCTAAAGGATGCAGACCTTAACTTTATCGGTAATATTGAGGGCAGAGACGTTATGTACGGCAAAGCGGATGTAATAGTCTGCGACGGGTTTGTCGGGAATGTGATACTCAAATCAATTGAAGGAATGGCAGCAGTTTTCGGCAATGCACTAAAGAAGATTTTCCTTAAAAATATATTCACTAAGCTGGGGGCTTTGCTTACCAAAAAGGGCATAACCGAGTTCAAAAAGACTATGGACTACCGTGAGTATGGCGGAGCGCCTTTCCTGGGAGTGAAAAAGCCTGTTATAAAAGGACACGGCTCGTCGGATGCAAAGGCCGTTACGGCGGCAATAAATCAGGCGATAGTATTTACGCGTAAGAATTACGAAGCAACACTTATAAAGGAACTTGCAAAAACAGAAAAGGGAGAGAATGACGATGAGTAGAATTATAGGACTTGGCTATTACGCACCTGATAAAGTGTATGACAATGCGTATATGGAAAAAATTGTTGAAACGAGTGATGAATGGATTACACAAAGAACAGGCATAAAAGAACGTCATATTGCGGCTGATGATGAATTCACCTCAGACCTTGCTACAAGGGCGGCTCTTAATGCAATTAAGGATGCGGGAATTACGGCAGAAGAGATAGACCTTATAATACTCACAACAGTTACTCCTGATTATTTTACACCGTCTACCGCATGTGTGGTGCAGAAGAATATTGGTGCGGTAAATGCGGCGGCGTTTGACCTTAATGCAGCTTGTTCGGGCTTTGCTACCGCAATGACTGTTGCAGACCAGTTTCTTTCAAACGGAACATATAAAAAGATACTTGTTGTAAGTGCCGATGCACTTTCGAAAGCTACTGATTATGCGGACAGAGGCACATGTATTCTTTTTGGTGATGGTGCAGGTGCAGTGGTTTTAAGCGACGAAAAAGGCGGCATTTTAAGTACATGGATAGGTGCAAGGGGTGAAGGTGGCGACAAGCTTACAAGCCTTGCCTACCGTGAAGATGCAGAGGAAGTGGAAAAGAGAGTATCTCATGATAAATCTACCGTATGGATGGCAGGTAGCGAGGTTATGAAATTTGCCGTTAAGATTATGGCAGAAGCGGCAGAAAAGGTAGTAGCCGATGCAGGTCTTACGTGGGATGATGTAGATATTATTATTCCGCATCAGGCAAATATGCGAATTGTAGAAAGTGCTGCAAAACGTATGGGTATAACTACCGACAGAATGTTCGTGAACCTTGACCGCTATGGCAACACATCGGGTGCATCAATCCCCATAGCACTTTGTGAAGCACGTGATGCAGGAAGGCTTAAAAAGGGTGATAAAGCCGTATTAGTTGGCTTTGGCGGAGGACTTACATGGGCAGCAGCGCTTATTGAGTATTAAGTCGGTTGGTTAAAATTCCGCGTCTCATCACTTCTCGCTCGGGGCGGTACCTGCGTACCGCTCTCTCGTTGCGAAGTAATAATCTGCGAAATTTTTTCTCAGCCTTAGGTGAAAAAATAGAGATTGTTTTTTAATAAATAATATTTGTAGTATGCTGTAACATACAAAACTTATTTGCACTTATTCGGATTTCGATGATTTTTCGGTTTGGAGTGCCGAAAAGCAGAGAAATAAAAAAGTAAAACTAAAATCTGTGTATCTTGGTATGATTTGTCGCCCCTGCGAGGTCGTTTAGGGGTTCGGGGGAATCGGAACCCCCGAGCAGTTTTTGGTTCTTTTGCCTGAGTGCAAAAGAACAATAGTGATAAACTAAAACAATTTAATTAGTCAAAAGAACATAAAAAAGGAAATGAGAAATATGAAAACAAGAATTACAGAACTTTTGAACATAGAATATCCTGTCATACAGGGTGGTATGGCGTGGGTTGCAACAGCAGAGCTTGCGGCAGCGGTATCAAATGCAGGCGGTTTAGGACTAATTGCAGCCGGCGGTGCTCCTGCTGATATTGTAAGAGAACAGATTAAAAAGGCACGTACGCTTACCGACAAGCCGTTTGGTGTAAACGTAATGATGATGTCGCCTTATGCAGAGGACATTATGAATATGCTTTTGGAGGAGAAGCCTGCAGTTGTTGCAACAGGTGCCGGAAATCCGTCTAAGTATATTCCGTCATTGAAAGAGGCAGGGATTAAAGTTATCCCCGTAGTTGCGAGCGTTGCCGTTGCTATGAAAATGGAAAAAGCAGGTGCAGATGCGATAGTTGCAGAGGGTACAGAGGCGGGCGGACATATAGGTGAGATAACCACAATGGCGCTTGTTCCGCAGATTGCAGATGCAGTTGAAATACCCGTTATTGCGGCAGGCGGTATAGTTGATTCGAGAGGAACTCTTGCGGCGTTTGCGCTTGGTGCAGAGGGCATTCAGGTCGGAACACGTTTTATCTGTTCCGAAGAATGTATCGCTCATGAAAACTACAAAAATGCCGTTATCAAGGCAAAGGACAGAGATGCAGTTGTAACGGGAAGGTCAACGAAAGCTCCTGTAAGAGCGCTTAAGAACAAGCTCACACGTGAGTATGAAAGACTTGAAAAAGAGGGCGCTCCCTTTGAAGAAATTGAGGCTCTTGGCATAGGCGGATTACGCCGTGCGTTTCAGGACGGAGATGTAGAAATGGGCTCATTGATGGCAGGTCAGGTTGCAGCAATGGTGAATAAAATTGAGCCATGTGCTGACATAGTTCGTGATTTGTTTAGTGGTATAGCGGAAAAAGCTGAAAAGATATCAGCTAAAATAGGATAAGGAGAAATAATATGGGAAAGCTTGCATTTGTATTTTCAGGTCAGGGCGCACAGGCTGTCGGAATGGGAAAAGAGCTTTGTGAGAATTTCAGGGTGGCAGACGATGTGTTTAATACAGCATCGGAGGCTCTTGGCTTTGATGTAAAGGAAATGGTTTGGAACGGCGATTCGGATACACTTATGATAACCGAAAACACACAGCCGACAGTAGTTACAATGAGTGCGGCGGCATTGGCAGTTCTTAAAGAGAAGGCTATAAAGCCGGATGTTGTGGCAGGACTTAGTCTTGGAGAGTATACAGCACATATCTGCTCAGGCTCTCTTGACTTTGCTGATGCGGTAAGACTTGTCAAAAAACGTGGTAAGTATATGCAGGAGGAAGTGCCGGAGGGCATTGGCTCAATGGCTGCAATAATCGCTCTGGGTAGTGATGATGTAAAAGCAGCTTGTGAGGAAGCATCATCTGTGGGAATATGTGAAAGTGCAAACTTTAACTGCCCCGGACAGATTGTAATTTCAGGCGAAAAGGCGGCGGTTGAAAAATGCTGTGAGATATGTAAGGAAAAGGGTGCAAAAAGAGCACTGCCGCTTGCGGTATCAGCACCATTTCATTGCTCAATGCTAATCGGAGCAGGTGAAAAGCTTGAAAAGGAAATGGAAAATGTCGTATTCGGCGAAATGAAAATTCCTCTTATAACAAACGTAACAGCAGATTATGTTCAGTCGAAGGAAGATATTAAGCCACTTTTGGTAAAGCAGGTTTCAAACTCTGTTTTGTGGGAAGACAGTGTCAGAAAGATGATAGCCGACGGAGTTGATACATTTGTAGAGGTAGGACCGGGTAAGGCGCTTTCCGGCTTTATCAAGAAGATAGACAAGGAAGTTGCAGTTTACAATGTAGAGGATATGGCATCCCTTGAAAAGACACTTGAGGGATTGAAGGAGAGAATGTGATGTTAAAAGGAAAAACAGCGATTGTAACAGGTTCGGCAAGAGGAATAGGCAAAGCTATTGCCTTAAAGCTTGCGTCGCTTGGTGCAAATATTGTAGTAAATGATATTCCGTCATCTGAGGATGCGGCAAAAACTGTTGAGGAAATTAAAGCTCTGGGAGTCAATTCTGTTGCAGTTCTCGGCGATGTCAGAAATATCGAAGATGTGAAAAATATGGTAGATACTGCAGTAAGCGAGTTCGGAACGGTTGATATACTCGTAAATAATGCAGGTGTTACAAGAGATAACCTGATGCTCAGGATGAGTGAAGAAGACTGGGATTTGGTGCTCGATATTAACTTAAAAGGTGCATTTAACTGTATCAAAACGGTTGTAAGACCGATGATGAAACAGAAAAAAGGCTCAATTATAAATATCGCCTCGGTAGTAGGTGAAATGGGGAATGCAGGACAGGCAAACTATTCTGCATCAAAGGCAGGACTTATAGGTCTTACCAAAACAACTGCCAAGGAGTTTGCGAAAAAGGGTATCCGTGCCAATGCGGTTGCACCGGGCTTTATATCGTCAGCGATGACAGACAAATTATCAGATGATGTTAAGACGAAATACTTTGAATCAATACCCTTGGGACAGTTCGGCAGCACCGAAGATGTTGCTGACGTAGTTGCGTTTTTAGCAAGCGATATGTCATCTTATGTTACCGGTCAGGTAATAAATGTTGACGGCGGACTTGTTATGTAATATAATGGTAGTAACAACTGAAAGGAGGTGGCAATAGTGGAATTTGAAAAGGTAAAGGGTGTTATCGTTGATCAGCTTGGTGTTGACGAGAGCGATGTAACAATGGAAGCGAATTTCGTAGATGACCTTGGTGCAGATTCGCTGGATATTGTTGAGTTGATTATGGGATTGGAGACAGAGTTCGATATTGAAATCCCCGATGAGGACGCAGAGAAGATTGCGACCGTTGGCGATGCTGTTAACTACATTAAGGAAAGAGCATAAGCCGGATTTGCAAGTTGATGTGCGTCGCAGGAAAACTTGCGGCGCACAAAGGTTTGCTTTTAATTGAACATTTACTATTTATAATAGATACATATATAAACCGAAGGGAGAAAATCCTATGAAAAGAGTTGTTATAACAGGACTTGGAGCTATAACACCGATTGGTAATAATTGCGAGGAGTTCTGGTCGAATATAAAGGCAGGCAAAAACGGTGTTGGAAAGCTGACAAGATTTGATGCTTCTGAAATGAAGTGTCAGATTGCTGCAGAGGTTAAAGACTTTGACCCTGCTTTATATATTGATAAAAAAGAAGCACGCAGAATGGACCTTTATACACAGTATACAATGGTTGCTGCAAGTGAAGCTGTTGAAAATGCCAAGATAGATATGGAAAAGGAAGATGCTTGGCGCATTGGTATCATCACCGGCTCAGGTATAGGTGGTATGGAAACCTTCAATGAACAGCATACTGCTATTATGGAAAAAGGGCCTTCGAAGGTAAGCCCATTCTTTATTCCGATGATGATTTCGAATATGGGTGCTGCTCAGGTTGCTATTAAGTATGGAATGCGTGGTATAAACTATAACGTGGTTTCTGCGTGCGCATCAGGCACTCATGCAATCGGCGATGCGTACAGACAGATTCAGTATGGAACAAATGATATCATTATTGCAGGCGGTGCAGAGGCAGCTATCACACCTCTTTCAGTTGCAGGCTTCTGTAATATGAAAGCACTTTCTACAAGAAATGATGACCCTGCAACTGCATCAAGACCGTTTGATGCTGAAAGAGACGGCTTTGTGATGGGCGAGGGTGCGGCATATGTTGTGCTTGAGGAGCTTGAGCATGCTAAAAAACGTGGTGCGAATATTATCTGTGAGGTAGTAGGCTACGGCGCAACTGATGATGCATACCATATAACAAGTCCTATCCCCGGCGGCGAGGGCGGTGCAAAGGCTATGAGCCTTGCAGTAGAGGATGCAGGCATCAGTGTAGAGGATGTAGATTATATCAACGCACACGGCACATCTACAAAGTACAATGACAGCTTTGAAACATCTGCAATCAAATCTGTTTTTGGCGAGCATGCCAAAAAGCTTGCAGTAAGCTCGACCAAGTCAATGACAGGACATCTTCTTGGTGCGGCAGGCGGTGTTGAGGCGATTGTATGTGCGCTTGCACTTCAGGAGGGATTTATTCCGCCTACAATCAACTATCAGAACCTTGACCCCGAATGCGACCTTGACATTGTTCCCAACGTGGGAAGAAAAGCGGATATTAAATATGCGCTTTCCAACTCTCTTGGTTTCGGCGGACATAATGCAACTCTTGCATTCAAAAAATACGAAGATTAAAATTTCTATCTTGTAGGGGCGGATGTCCACATCCGCCCGGATGGATTTTATATTTTGCGGGTCGATGTAGGCATCGACCCCTACAATTTATTTGCAAAAGAGCTTCTTTCGCCGTGTACGAGATGTTTACTTGTTTAGGGCGAAGCAAGCTTACCCCTTAAGGAGTGAGGACAAAATGACAGAATTTGAAAAAAAGATAGGATATGAGTTTAAGGACAAAAGTCTGATTTCACGTGCACTTACGCATAGTTCGTATGCCAATGAACGAAAAATAGGCAATAACGAGCGACTTGAATTTGTCGGAGACTCTGTTTTGGGCCTGATAACGGCGGAGTATCTGTTCAAGAGCCTAAAAAATCAGCACGAAGGCAGCCTTACAAAATTAAGAGCATCGCTTGTGTGCGAACAGTCGCTGTTTGATATATCTAAAAAGATAGAGCTTTCAAAGTATATTCTTTTAGGGCACGGAGAAGAAATCTCAGGTGGCAGAGAGAGACCGTCGGTTATTTCTGACGCATTTGAGGCAGTTTTGGCGGCAATTTATCTTGATGCAGGTTTGGATTTTGCACGTAAGTGGTTGTTAAACCTTATGAGTGATGCGTTTGAAGATGCACTTTCGGGAAATAGGAACCGTGATTATAAAACCGAATTGCAGGAATATCTCCAGAGAGAACGTCTTGGCAGAGTAAATTACCGCGTGGCTGCAGAAAGCGGCCCCGACCACGATAAACGATTTGAGATAGAGGCAGTTCTCGATGGCAAGGTAATAGGTAAAGCAATCGGCTCAAGTAAAAAGGATGCAGAACAAAGTGCCGCCCGTGAGGCGATAGAAAAACTATGAAGTATTATAATATACCGATATTTGTTCCGCATTACGGCTGTCCGTTTGATTGTGTGTTCTGCAATCAGAAGCATATAACGGGCGAGGAGGAAATCCCGTGCGGAGCACGTACAACAAATATAATCAGAGAATATCTTGAAACTTTGCCTGAAAAAGACAGACAGATAGAAGCAGCCTTCTTCGGCGGCAGCTTTACGGCGGTCGATGAAAGCCTACAGCTTGAGCTTTTGCAGGCAGCATATGAATTTGTCAAAAATGGTGAAATTGATGGTATTCGCCTTTCTACAAGACCGGATTTCATTGATGAAAAGATAATGGAACGTCTTGTTAAGTACGGAGTAACAACCGTTGAGCTTGGAGTTCAGTCTATGAATGATAATGTGCTTACAGCAAGCGGCAGAGGACATACTGCCGGGGTGGTGGAAAAGGCGGTTGGAATTATAAGAGAATACCCAGTCAAATTAGGGCTTCAGATGATGACAGGATTACCTGAAGACACTGATGAACGCTCGATAGAAACGGCGAACAGAATAATCGCCTTAAAGCCTGATTTTGTACGGATATATCCGACACTTGTTATCAGGGATACAAAGCTGTGCTCTATGTATGAAAGCGGAGACTACAAGCCACAAAGCCTGGACAGCGCTGTTGTGCTTGCGGCAAAGCTTATGGAAATGTTCAAAAGTAATAACATAGCAGTGATAAGGGCAGGACTTGCAGCAACGGATGAAATATCACCGGGCGGTGCACTTGTTGCAGGCCCATATCACAGTGCCTTCGGAGAGCTTGCCGAGGGCGAGGTTTTCTATAACAAAATACAAGCGGAGTTAGATGATCGTAAAACAGCAGAAATCGCAATAAATCCGAAAGATATTTCAAAAGCTGTCGGAAACTGCCGCAGAAACATAAAACGCTTTGAGGAAAGTGGATGTAAAGTAATATTTGTTCAGGATGACAAAGTACCTCAGGGTGAAATTGTACGGAAGGATTGAGTTTAAGTTGTATTTGAAAAAGATTATTATGCAGGGCTTCAAGTCCTTTGCAGATAAGACGGTAGTCGATTTTGAAGACGGCATAACAGCGATAGTAGGACCAAACGGCAGCGGAAAGAGTAATATTCTTGATGCACTGCGTTGGGTTATGGGAGAAATGAGTGCAAAGACACTTCGTGGTGCGAATATGCAGCAGATAATCTTTGCAGGAACAGAGGCAAGAAAACCGCTTAACTTTGCGGAGGTAAGTCTTGTGCTCGACAACACAGACAGAGCCTTCCCGATAGACTTTGACGAGCTTGTTGTAACAAGACGTGTATTTCGTTCGGGTGAAAGTGTATATATGATAAACAATGCCACCTGCAGACTTCGTGATGTGCAGGAGTTGTTTATGGATACAGGTATCGGCAGAGGCGGCTACTCTATGATTGGTCAGGGTAACGTCGCACAGATACTTTCTACAAAAGCTGAAGACAGACGTGATTTCTTCGAGGGCGCGGCAGGTGTGTCGAAGTATAAGCATCGAAAGGAAGAAGCGGAGAGAAAGCTTGAAACCACTAACGATAATTTAACACGTGTCAATGATATTACAGCCGAGCTCCAGTCGCAGATTGGTCCTCTTGAGAATCAGTCGAAAAAGGCTAAAAAATACCTTGAATACTATGAAGAGTACAAAGGTCTTGACGTTAGTATGAGCGTTATAACCTTGAAGAAGAATACCGAGCTTGCAGAAAAGGCTAAAGAGGCTCTTGAAACGGTAACAGCCGAGATGGAGGATTTAAGGGCAAAGGGCGACGAAACTACAAGGAGAGTAGAGGAACTGATTACTCTTTCAAAAGAAAAGGACGAGGAAAAGGAAGAAAGAAACAGAAGCCTGTCTGCTTGTGAGGAACAAAGGCTCGGCGCTCTTAATGATATTACCATTGCTAATAATAATATTGCAAATAACACCAAAAACGCAGAACGTATAGACCGTGAGATAGAGCTTTCCAAAAAGCGTACTGCAGAAATGCACTCACAGATTGCCGCTAAAAAGGAAAAGATAGAAGAAAACAAAAAGACGGTTGCTGAAATGGAGTCAGGCTTTGCTGATGTCAGCGATAGGAATAAGGCGGTATTTGATGCGGTAAATGAGCAGAAAGAAAGACTTTCCAAGCTTCGTGAGGAAATGTCGCTTGCAAAGGAAACGGCGACCGCGAAGAAAGCAAACATTGAAGGCGCAGAACAGATGCGCTCGGAATACATTTCACGCCGTGAAGAAATAACTGCAGAAATTTCTGCAAAAGAAGCAAATACCGAGCAGATTTCAAAGCGTATTGCAGAAAACGAAAAGCTTGCCAAGGATGCAGAAGAAAAGCGGATATCTATGCAAGGCAGAGTGGACTCAGTAAATGCTGATATTGGCAGTAAGAATGACGAGCTTCAAAAGGTAATAGCAGAACAGTCCGAGCTTACTGTAAGCAATAATTCCATGACCTCGAAGAAGAGAATTCTTGAGGGTATGGAGAATGAGTATGAGGGCTTTGCAAGAAGTGTAAAGCTTGTCTTAAAGGCGCAGGAGCTTAAAAACCGTTCAATCTATGGCACACTTTCAGGTCTTGTTGAGGTTGATAAGGAATATGTGGTTGCAATTGAAACTGCACTTTCAGGAGCATTGCAGAATATTGTAGTTGAGGACGAGGATGATGCCAAGGCTGCTATCAGATTTTTGAAGGAGCAACACGGCGGCAGAGCTACATTCCTGCCTATTTCGTCTGTAAAATCACGCAGACTGGATAATGAACGTGAGGTCGTATCATCAGACGGCGTAATCGGCATTGCATCAGATTTGGTAAAATGCGACAGGAAGTACAGAGGGATTGTGGAAAATCTGCTCGGCAGAACTGTTGTTGCAGATAATATCGACAACGCAATTACACTTTCAAAGAAATTCGGCTACAAATTCCGCACCGTTACTATTGCAGGTGAAGTATTTAATGCAGGCGGCTCAATAAGCGGTGGTAGTGTAAATAAACAGAGCGGCTTTTTGTCTCGTGCAAATGAGATAAAAGAGCTTGCTGAGGATATTTCTAAGGCAGGAAGACGTCTTTTAGAGCTTGCTAAGGCCAGAGAGGAAAAGGACACAGAGATTAAAAATCTTGAAACAAGACTAAATTCGTATCTTCCTCTTTTGCGAGAGTATGAAAATGATGCAATGCTTGCTAAAAATAATGCCGAACATCTGAAAGCGAGTATGCTTTCGAGTGATGAGAGCGGCAGAAGCTTAGCAGAACAGCTCGCAACTATTGAGGAGCACCTTTCAAAATCGGGCGATGAGGTTGCAAGACTTATAGGCGAGCAGAGAACGTATGAACGCAAGGCATCGGAGCTTGAAACAGCTATTTCTGAGACCGAAGATAAGCTCGAGCAGCTTGAAATGGAAAAGGAAAATGCGACGGCATCGGTAATGGAGGAAACACTCAAAATCCGTTCTCTTACAAGCGAAACAGAAGCTGAGCAGAATGCGATAACATCATTGCTTGAAAGTATAGCTGCCTTTACTGAAGAGGAAAGGTCGAAGCTTGAAGAAAAGGCGGCATTCCTTGCTGATAATGAACGTCTTACTCTTGAAATAGACGAGAGTAACGAAAAGATTGAAGAAGTAAAACGCCGTATGGAGCTTATAAAGCTTGCTATTTCGGAAATTGATGCAGAAAAGGATAAGATAGCGGAGGAACAGCGTAAAATACAGGAGTCAAATAAAGAGTTTACCGACCGACTTGTTTTGTTGCAACAGGAATATTCGCGCGCTGAAACAAAATGTGAAAAGATTTCCACAGAAAGCGAGAATATAATTACACGCTTGTGGGAGGATTATGAGCTTACAGTATCGTCGGCAGAAGAGGTCAAGCAGGAAATCCCTGACGAAAAGGAAGCGGCAAAAAGAGTTTTGGAGCTTAAGGGCAAAATCAAGGCTCTGGGTAGCGTAAATATGGATGCGATAGAGGAATATAAGGCGGTAAAGGAAAGATTTGAGTTCCTGAGCGTTCAGAAAGCAGACCTTGAAGCAGCTATTTTGAACCTTAATAAGATTATATCTTCAACACAAGAGCTTATGGAGGAGCATTTCAATAAGCAGTTTGCAGAGATTAATAAAAGCTTCCAACGGGTATTTACCGAGCTTTTTGGCGGCGGCAGAGGCAGACTCTATCTCTCCGACCCCGAAAATGTTCTTGAAAGCGGTATAGAAATTGAGGCACAGCTACCGGGTAAAACTTTGCAGAATATGAGTCTTTACTCAGGTGGAGAACGTTCTATGATTGCAACGGCACTCCTCTTTGCAATCCTTGCAGTTAAGCCGACACCATTCTGTGTCCTTGACGAGATTGATGCCGCACTTGACGACGTAAACGTATCACGTTTTGCTACCTACCTTAAGAACTACCTTGAGGATACGCAGTTTGTCGTAATCACCCACCGACGCGGTACAATGGAAGCCGCCAACGTCCTCTACGGTGTTACCATGCAGGAAAAAGGTGTAACAAAAATGCTATCCCTGGCAATAGATGACGTAAGCGACGAAATGTTATCATAGTCGGCTGGCTAAAATTCCGCATCTCACTACCCAAAGGCAAAGGGCAGTACCTTCGTACAGCTCCTTTACCTTTGGGCAGCAATCTACGAAATTTTCCCTCAGCCTTAGTTTGAGAGCAACTAATTTTTATCATTAAGTAAAGTTTGTAATATAGTAAATACAAACGTCTTGGTATCCCCCAGCGGATCACGGTGTCTGTCCAAATCTGTGATTTGGTAACAGCACCTATGCAAGACTGTCCCAAGAGTGCAACGCACGATTGGTTGACAGTTACTGCTTTGGTTCTTTTGCACGTGCAAAAGAACGGAAAGAGCAAAGACGAATATAAATTTTAACACAAGAACAAATGGAAACTTCTTTGTCGAAATTATTATATATTAAACTATAACAAATCCCATACAGGAGGAATAAAAATGGGCTTTTTTGACAGATTAAAACAAGGGCTATCAAAGACGAGTGCATCTATTGCAGAAAAGGTAAATGATGTATTCAAAACCACATCTAAAATCGACGACGACTTTTTTGACGAACTGGAAGAGGCACTCATTATGGCGGATATGGGCGCATATACCGCAAGCTACATTATAGAAGAACTAAGAGACCGTGTAACAGCTAAAAGACTTAAAGAGGCAGATCGTGTCAAAGCAGAGCTTTCGGACGTTATACGTTATATCTTAACACGCCGCGACTGCCGGATGAAGCTTGATACCGCACCGTCGGTAATTCTTGTCATCGGTGTAAACGGTGTTGGCAAGACCACAAGCATAGGTAAGCTTGCAGCGCACTATAAATCACAGGGTAAAAAGGTGATTTTGGCGGCGGCGGACACCTTCCGTGCTGCAGCAATTGATCAGCTTGATATATGGGCACAGCGCAGTGGCTGCGATATAATCAAGCATCAGGAAAACAGCGACCCTGCATCTGTAATATTTGATGCCTGTGCTGCGGCAAAGGCAAGAAACTGTGATGTACTCATTTGTGATACCGCAGGCAGACTTCATAATAAAAAGAATCTTATGGAGGAGCTTGCGAAAATCAACCGTGTTATAGAAAGAGAACTGCCTGAATGTTCAAGAGAGGTGCTTTTAGTCCTTGATGCAACAACAGGTCAAAACGCACTTTCTCAGGCAAAGCTGTTCTCTGAGGTTGCGGATATTACGGGCATAGTTTTAACCAAGCTTGACGGTACTGCCAAAGGCGGTGTAATAGTTCCTATTATGAAGGAGCAGAGCCTGCCGGTTAAGTTTATCGGTGTGGGCGAGGGTATAGACGATTTGCAGGAATTTGTGCCATACGAGTTTTGCAGGGCACTTTTTGAGGAGCAGGAAAATTGAATTTTATAGGACACTTAAAAACGATTACAAAGCATCGGCATAAGGTAATAGTGCATTGTGCCAAGTGCGGAATATTCTGGCAGGGACTTCGCCACGATTTATCCAAATACACCCCGACCGAGCTACGCGAGGGATTTAGGTATTATCAGGGCACTCGCAGTCCCAACGAGGCTGCGCGTGCCGAGAAAGGGTATTCGGAAGCATGGATACACCATAAGGGCAGAAACCGCCACCATTTTGAATACTGGACCGACTATAACCCACAGACGAAGCTTATGTCGCCTGTTAAAATGCCGCTTAGATTTGTAAAAGAGATGTTCTGCGACAGAGTTGCGGCAACAAAGGTTTATCAGGGCGAGAATTATAACAGAGTTGCGGCACTTCAGTATTTCCAAAGAGGTAACGCGAAAAAAGCAATGCACCCAGAAACTGCGGCATTGCTCGAAAAACTGCTTATGATGCTTGCTGAGGAAGGGGAAGATGCTACCTTCCGCTATATTAAAAACCTTAAAGACTATTAGATTGTACCGTTATATCGCTATTGCTTAATATCTTCTACAAGAGAAGAAAGCTCATCAAAGGTCAAAAGTCTGTTAATACAATCAAGCAACATATTAGCTGAAAGCTTGGACGGAAGTCCGAGCTTTTTTGATATTTCCTGTCGTAGTAACGACGAATCATTGCCGCCGGAAAGACCTAACAAGAACATATCTGCTTTGGTTATTTCTCTTGCAGACCTAATAACACCTGCCTTATCATCAACCGTTGCACCTGATTTCCTTATGGCATCTATTATAATATCCTCGGTCATACCCTCGACACCCAAAAGACCTTCTGCACTGTCCTTTTCCTTGCGTTTCTCACGTCCTTTGATTTCCGGTACATATGCGTGCAGAATAATACTGTCGGGCGCTAATTGCTTGATAAAGTTTCGTATTTTTATTCCTGCTGAATCGGAGTCGGATAAAATTACAATACCTGTTTTTTCTGCGAGGGTACGGATTGTACTTTGAGCCTTTTTATTGTTAAAAATGGAAAAACCGCCTGTTGTCATAATTATTCCGTCTATAAACGAGGATAGCTTTATCTTGTCATAAACACCCTCTACGATTATTGCCTCTTTTACACGATACATTTCCCCGCCTCCTTGCTTATAAAAGCTTATCACGAATGCTGATTTTTGTCAATGTGATTATATTTTTGTCAATATAAGACCTATGTTTTATCAAATTATATGAAATTAAAAAAATTTGTTGAAAATCACCGGAGTGTAATGTATAATTATATTGGTATTTTACTTCGGGAAAGGACTGATTATATGAGTCAAGCAGAGAGATTACACGAGGAATGTGGTGTGTTCGCCATATACGACCCTGATGGTGAGGTTGCACGTAGCGCCTACTACGGACTGTATGCGCTTCAACACAGAGGTCAGGAAAGCTGCGGTATAGCAGTTTGCAAGAATAAGGACATTTCTCATTATAAAGGTATGGGACTTGTTAATGAGGTGTTTAATGACGACCTTTTAGAGAGTCTTGACGGTACTATGGCACTCGGTCATGTCCGTTACGCAACTCAGGGCGAGTCTAAGATGGAAAACGCACAGCCGTTGGTTATCAGATATGTAAAGGGAAATATTGCGGTTGCACATAACGGATGCCTTGTTAATTCCGAAACTCTTTTGCAGGAGCTGACAAAGGGTGGCTCAATATTCCAGACTTCAACCGATATCGAGGCTTTTGCATACACTATTGCAAAAGAAAGACTTACAACTCCGTCAATTGAACGTGCAGTTGAGGAGAGTATAAAGCATCTTTACGGCGCATATGCACTTGTGGTAATGTCTGCACAGAAGATTATTGCCTGCCGCGACCCGTGGGGACTTAAGCCTCTTTGTATAGGAAAAAGAGGTAAGGCTGTAATAATCGCATCGGAAACCTGTGCACTCGACAGCGTAGGCGCAGAGTATGTGCGTGATGTTCGTCCGGGTGAGGTTGTCGTTGTAAAGGATGGCGAGATAACATCTATTGATACATATGTAAACTCCAGACCGACTTCACTTTGTATATTTGAGTATCTCTATTTTGCACGTCCCGATAGTGTAATTGAACAGCAGATGGTGCACGAGTCAAGAAAGCTTGCCGGAGCATACCTTTCAGAAGAGCATCCTGTTGATGCAGATGTTGTTATCGGTGTCCCCGATTCTGGAATCTCTGCAGCTATGGGTTATGCAGAAAAATCCGGAATACCTTACGGACTCGGATTTATCAAGAATAAGTATATAGGCAGAACCTTTATTCAGCCATTGCAGTCAATGCGTGAAAATTCAGTAAGAATTAAGCTTAATGTACTAAAGAGCACAGTTGAGGGCAAGAGAGTTGTAATGGTAGATGACTCTATCGTAAGAGGTACTACCTCAAAGAGAATTGTAAGTCTTCTTCGTAAGGCAGGTGCAAAGGAAGTTCACGTTCGTTCATCAGCACCCCCGTTCCTCTGGCCCTGCTACTTTGGAACAGATGTTCCGTCGAGAGACCAGCTTGTAATGGTTGGCAGAACAAACGAAGAGGTTTGTGAACTGATTGGTGCGGATAGCTTAGGCTTCTTGAGTGTAGAAGCCCTTGCCAAGATTGCACCAAAAGCTAACTGTGGCTTCTGTACCGGTTGCTTTACAGGTAAGTATCCGCTTGATATAGAAGAAGATTCGAAGAAATCCTAAGCATTAAAATAGAGCTGTAGCAAATAAAAAACGGTTCATCGGGGCGCCGAACCCTACACATAATATGTAGGGGACGGCCTCCCGGACGTCCCGAAAAATATATTGCTACAGCTTTTTTATATCACCATCTGCATAATCTGATTATTTCTTTCAACAAATCGAGTCATCTGCTCGGGTGAGAGCGGCTTGTTGCAAAGTGATGCAAGGTCGTAGATGTGATTTATAATAAGAGTTTGTTTTTCGCTGTCCAAATCTGGCAGTTTTTTAATTAAGGGATTTGCGGTATTAAGAACAAGAGTACACTCGTCCTTGAACATTTCGCTCATACCTGCAAACTGCTGACCGTAAGAGCGGTACATTTCCCTCATACGTCTTGACTCCTCAGAAACGAGCATAACACCCGGCATATCCTCAGCCTTTAGTGCCTGAGCCTCAATCTTAAGTTCCTCAATATTAAGAGTGGTCTTAAACAGCTCAATAATACCATCGTTATTGTCCTTGTCTGCATCTGAATTGGTGAGAGAATCGGAAATCGCCGAGTCAATTCTCTTGAATTTAAGTCCTTCATTCTTCATTTCAAGGAAGGAAATAAAGTGAGTATCCATCACAGCAGGGAGCATAACAGCATTCTCGCCCTGAGAACGAAGAATGTTGATGTACTGCGACTGTATGCTCTCGTCGGTTACATAATAGACAGTCTTCTTCTCGCCGTCATTGGTAAGCTCGCTTAGTGTCAGATACTTGCCGTCCAAATCCTTGTAGATGATATAGTCTTTTACTCTGTCATAGAACTTCTCATCACGCAGACAGCCGTACTTGATAAATACATTTATATCATCCCAGTACTGCTCAAAGCTTTCTCTTTCCTTTTTGAACAGCTCACCGAGCTTGTCTGAAACCTTCTTGGTAATATGTGAAGAAATCTTCTTAACATAGCCATCATTCTGCAAAAAGCTTCTCGAAACGTTAAGCGGAAGGTCAGGACAGTCAATAACACCTTTTAGGAGCATCAGGAAGTCGGGGATAACCTCTTTTACGTTATCGGCAACAAATACCTGATTGTTAAATAGCTTAATCTGTCCCTCCTGCGCCGCAAACTCGTGGTTGATTTTCGGGAAGTAGAGGATACCCTTTAAGTTGAATGGGAAATCAACATTGAGATGTATCCAGAACAGGGGAGGTGTGAAATCTGCAAAAACCTTTGTATAGAATTCGCGGTATTCCTCGTCTGTGCAATCTTTGGGCAGCTTTGTCCAGAGCGGTGTAGTGTCGTTTATCGGCTTGGGTGCGGGAGCATCTTCCTTTTCTTCCTTAGGCAAAACCTCAAGGAAAACCTCAACGGGCAGGAATGCACAGTATTTGTTAAGAATACCTCTTACAGTAAACTCCTCTAAAAACTCCTTGCTGTCCTCTGCGATATGAAGAATTACAGTAGTTCCTCTTGATGTTCTGTCGCTGTCGGAGATTTCGTATTCCATACTTCCGTCGCAGCTCCATCTAACAGCTTTTGCACCGTCCTGATAGGAGAGCGTATCTATTTCGACCTTGTCGGAGGGCATAAATGCAGAATAGAAGCCGAGTCCGAAATGTCCGATAATCTGTGAGCCCTTGTCCTCTTCCTCCTTGTATTTGGCAAGGAAATCAGCAGCACCCGAAAAAGCAATCTGTGTGATATACTTTTCAATCTCCTCCTCGGTCATACCGATACCGTTATCGGAAATGGAGAGTGTACCTGCGTCCTTGTCGATTGTAACGGTGATAGCAAACTTTTCTTCAGCATCAAAGCTTGCCTCGCCTAAAGACGAGAGTTTTTTTAGTTTTGTAACTGCATCACAACCATTGGATACAAGCTCACGAAGAAAGATATCCTTGTCCGAATAAAGCCACTTTTTTATAATCGGAAAAATATTTTCCGAACTGACGGTAATATTACCTGTTGCCATTTTATTCAACTCCTTGGTATAATTTACTATACCTTATTTTAGCCCTATTCTTCACGTTTGTCAACAAAAAATTAGCACTCTTTAACAGAGAGTGCTAATTTTTACATTTTGTTCATATTTATTTTGAGAGTGCGAGTGGGTTTATGCTTCCATCGCCAAAAAGCATAAGCTTTGAGAAGCTTCCGTCAAAAACTGCTACCGTTTCACCGTAAGCATTAAAACGTACATCTGTCTTTTCGGTATTTACCAGTCTGCCGTCAGAATCGTATGTTACAGCATACAAATCGACGGAGGTATTTGGTGCACCATCAATTGCAAGCCAGTTTCTGTTATTGCGTGTAAGAACATTATACATTTGTGAACCCATTTGTAAATCGGGCAGATATTCGGTTTCTGGTATCTCACAAGCTCTTAAACTATCAATTTTATAATATACTGGCTCTCTGAAAAGGGTAATTCCATTAGCCGAAATTGAGCCGTTGCGCTTATAGTAGAAGCTTCCGTCATACCAGTAGAATGGATTAATTTTATCTCTGAACGGAAGAATTAGTATTGTCTGAGATTCGTATGGGGTTATAATATCAAAATTATCAAGAGAAGGATAGGTTTGGCTGATTCGTTCAGCTTTGCGTTCTTCTGATATCATAAAATCCCGGAATAGAACTGCATGAAAATTACCGTTATTTACCAGAGGGTCGTCCCAGGTAACGTCTATGTGATAATAGTTTCCGTTATATTCTACAACATTCCATATATGATTTATCGCATCGGATAAGGCATATCCGCACTCTATTCCGGCTATATTGCAAAGTAGCTTAAACGCAAGGGAATATCCCTGACAAACTGTAATCCTGTCGCCTACAAGTGCGCTGTAAGGTGAATATACAAGGTTGTCATTTGCGAGATTGTATGCGTCTTGTTCGGCATCTGTACCGCTTGCAATGACTAATGAATAACTGGCTGAATCGGCTAAATAATCATGTATTGAAATAAGCTTTTCCAAATCAGACATATCGGACGAAACTGCTTTTGAAAAGGCATAGTCGATTGCTTTGTTATACTCGTCTATATTATGCGTTTTAGCAATATAAGCAGCTTTTTCCTCTTGTGTGGTTAAAGCCTGATACTCTGCTTCTTTGTAAATTTTGCGGTAAGATGGTACAATACTAACTAAATGAGTACTGCCTTGGTATTCTACGTAAGGAGTAAAGCCGGTTTTCAAATTTCCTATTTCCGGATGATTATATACAACATTTGAGTAAATATCAAGGACATAATTGAGATTGTATACCTCGGCATCGGTATAAAAATCAACACCGACATTCAAAAGAGAAATAGATATATCCTTTTGTAAAGCGCCATTTTCAATATTGGCAAGAATTGCGGTTTCAAATCGGTTGTAGAGAATCTCGTCAACAGAAGGAGTTGAGAAGAAGTTGACAGCAGGTGGAGTATAGAGTCTTTCCGGAACATCGGTAAAGACCTCTTCCATCTCACAATCTGCAAATGCTGTGGGTGCAAGCATAAGCAATACAGATAAAATTAATAATATCTTTTTCAATATAGCCACCTCCATTAATTTTCATAGCCAAACAATTTGTTGGCTGTTCTTACTGCGCCTAAAGCGTCTTTGGCATAATAATCCGCGCCGATAGACTTAGCATAATCTTCGGTCAGCACTGCGCCGCCTACCATTACCTTGCAGTCGGCTTTTTCGCGAAGCAGTTTTATTGTTTCTTCCATATTGCATACGGTAGTAGTCATAAGTGCACTTAAGCCCACAAGCTTTATATTGTTTTTAACAACGGTGTCAACTATTGTCTCTGGCGGAACATCTTTGCCGAGGTCAATTACATTGTAGCCGTAGTTCTCCAGAAGCACCTTTACGATGTTCTTACCGATGTCGTGTATGTCGCCTTTAACGGTTGCGAGAACGATATCCCCACGCGATTCGCTGGCAGTGTTTGTTTCTATCATATATTCTTTTATAGCATCAAATCCACGTTTAGCGGCATCAGCGCTTATTAAAAGCTGTGGCAGAAAAATCTTGTTCTGTTCAAACCCGGAACCGACGGTATCAAGAGCAGGAATAAGCTCGTTATTTATAATATCCAATGGTGCATTTTCCGTAAGCAATGCTTTTGCGGCATTGTACGAGTCCTCCAAAAGCCCTTTTACAACTGCTTCCCTTAGAGTAAGAGTTGTATTTGTACTTGCAGGAACAGAGGTTATATCAGAAAATGCAGCGATATAGTCTGCGCAGTCCTTGTCATAACCGTGCAGTGCACAAAATACTTTATATGCTGTCATCATACTGTCGGACAGAGGGTTGATAATACCTGCCGACAAACCACGTTCAAGAGCATTTGCGAAGAATATCGAGTTGATATTCTCTCTTGCCGGAAGACCAAATGAGATATTCGAAACACCAAGCACGGTGTTAAGTCCCATTTTGTTTCTTACATAGTCTATGGTATCAAGTGTGATTTTCGCATTGTCAGCACCGGTTGATATAGTCATTGCCAACGCATCGATTACCAGATTTTCACGGGAAATACTGTATTCTTCGGCACGTCTGACTATTTTCTTTGCAATTTCAATTCTGCCCTCAGCCGTGTCGGGAATACCGTTCTCATCCAAAGTAAGACATACAACTGCAGCACCGTACTTTTTGACAAGGGGAAGAACGGTGTTCATAGATTCCTCTTTGCCGTTTACAGAGTTAACAAGAGCCTTTCCGTTATAGTAACGGAGTGCTTTTTCCATAGCATTTGTGTCAGAAGTGTCTATCTGGAGTGGCAGATTTGATATGCCTTGTATAGCAATAATTGCAGACTTCATCATTTCCGGCTCGTTTATTTCCGGAAGTCCTACGTTCACATCGAGGATGTCTGCACCCTTTTCGGTCTGGGAAACAGCTTCACGAAGAAGGTAATCAATATCGTTGTTTCTTAATGCCTCTTTCAAAAGCTTTTTGCCTGTCGGGTTTATTCTTTCTCCGATTATAACAGGCTTGTTTCCAAGCTTTACGGTCCTTGATGAAGATGTAACAGCGGTAACCTTTTCGGGAGTATGCAAAACCGGCTTTCTGTCTTTCAGAAGAGCTGCGGTTTTTGCTATGTGCTTCGGTGTTGTTCCGCAGCAACCGCCAAGAATTGCCGCACCGCTTTCATATACCTTTTCCTGCAACTTTGCAAATTCGTCTGCATCTACATTGAATAAAGTTTTGCCGTTTACCGATACCGGCAGACCTGCATTTGGATTAACTGCAACGGGAAGACCGGTTAAGCTTGTAAGCTCATTTACAAATGGCAAAATCTCGCGTGGGCCTAAACCGCAGTTAAAGCCAAGCGCATCAATGCCAAGTCCGTTAAACATATGTGCAACAGTTTCAATATCGGCACCGGTTAAAAGTCTTCCGCTTTCATTAAATGCAAAGGTAAGAACTATGGGAAGCTCTGAGTTTTCCTTAGCTGCCAGAACAGCCGCCTTTGCCTCATAAACATCACTCATAGTTTCAATCACTATAAGGTCAGCGCCTGCATCTTTGCCGATTTTTACAACCTCAGCAAAGGCGTTATATGCATCGTCAAAAGGCAAATCGCCATAAGGAGCCAAAAGCTTGCCCAAAGGCCCTATATCAAGAGCAACAAAACCGTTTGGACTCGCTCTTTTTGCAATGGACACAGCATTTGTAATTATATCCTCAAGAAGTTTTATGTCCCCATTTAATTTAATGGGGTTAGCGCCAAATGTATTTGTGGTTAAAACATCAGCGCCGGCATCGACGTAGCTTTTATGTACGTCAAAAATATCTTCGCTGTGAGTTATGTTCCATAACTCAGGAAGCTCTCCTGCTTTTAGCCCCTTTTCCTGAAGAATGGTTCCCATTGCTCCGTCGAAAAAGAGTAATTCCTTACCTAAACGGCTCAAAAAATCGTTCATAATCTGTAATCACAGTCCTTCTTATCACATTGACTGCAGTTAGTCTTCTTAGTGCAGCCTTTATTGTTAAGTCCTATTATTGCCGTTACCGACTTAGTGGGTACCATCATCAATGAGTCGGTAAGGGTTATTCCTATACGTCTTTGTGCATCGCAGAGATTAAGCATATCTCTTTGTGCTGAAAGATGCCAGTCGGCATAGCCGGGGGAAAATCTTGGTATCGCTTTTAATCTACTTTCCTTTTCAATAGCATCCGTGGCAAGGTCTGCTACCTGCTCAATTATAGCCGTACCGGCAGCTTGGGCGGCAGAAGCATTTACTGTCCCTAAAATCGCAGAGCGTCTTATTGCATTGTCTGCCTGAATACCAAGTGTGGCGGCAAGAATTGCTGCCTTTTTACAGTCTTTAAGATGTTTTGCAAGGCGACTGCTTGCAAAAGAGATATTATCTATTTGAACAGTATCCTTTGTAACGGTAATGGGGAATATACGATACACATATTGAGGTGAAACTGAACTTTTGAGCATTTCGCAAACCGAAATAACTTCTGACAATATCTCCTCTTTAATATCACCCTTGCCGCTCCCCATATATCGAAGAACCTCACCAATATCAATTTCCATTTCCATTTACTGTCCCTCTATCTGTTTTAATTTATAATATCCGACAGATTTTCCATAATGCTCTTTGCAATATCGGGTTTATTCATTGTATAGATATGTATGTTGGTTACGCCGTTTGCAACAAGGTCAATTATCTGCTCTGTCATATACGCAATACCGGCCTGTCGCATAGATGCAGGATTAGAACCAAAGCGGTCTACAATTGCAGCAAATCTCGGAGGAAGTGCAGTTCCTGAAAGGTGGCAGATTCGCTCTATCTGTTTTGCATTTACAACAGGCATAATACCGGCAACGATAGGTACGTCAATGCCTGATTTTAGTAACCTGAACATAAAGCTGTAAAGAATATTGTTGTCAAAAAACATCTGTGTAGTGAGAAAGTCGCAGCCTGCATCTACCTTTATTTTTAGGTTTTCTATGTCATTTGCTCTGTTTTCTGACTCGACGTGTCCTTCCGGATAACACGCACCGCCTATACAAAAATCGCCCCTTGCTTTGATTTTTGCGGCAAGGTCGCTTGCGTGGCGGTATTTTGCGTTTGGGTTAATTTCGTACCCTTCGGGGATATCGCCTCTTAAGGCGAGTATGTTTTCGATACCGTCTGCGTGAAGGGTATTAAGAGTATGGTCAATTATCTCGTCTTCAGCGTTGATGCAGGTAAGATGCGCAAGTGCTGTTATCTTGTTGTCGCACTGGATTTGTCTTGCGACCTCTATTGTTTTTTCGGCAGTAGCTATTGTTCCTGCTGCACCGTATGTAACACTTATAAATGCAGGATTAAGCTTTGCAAGCTCAGCTACGATTTCTGCGGTGTTGTTAAGGCTTGTAAGCTCTTTGGGAGGGCTTAGCTCGCAGGATACATTTACTTTGCCATTTGCTAAAATATCTTTTATTTTCATTTCTTATTCCTCTATTTCCAGCATAGTTCTGGCACTTTCCTCGTCCAGACTTTCAACATTCTTTAGTTTTCGCTCTATTGCTCTCGTTCTGACTCCGACCAATTTGTCAAGCTCAGAGTTTGCCTGCTCAATTTTCTTCTGTGCAGAGTCTAAAACCTTGCCGAATGTATCAAATTCCTTCTTAACTGCACCCAAAAGTGTCCATACTTCCGCAGACCGCTTTTCTATGGCAAGAGTCTTAAATCCCATTTGCAGAGAGTTGAGTAAAGCCGCCATAGTGCTTGGACCTGTTATGTTTACTTTGTATTCTCTTTGGAGAACTTCAACCATACCACGGTTTACAACCTCGGCATAAAGACCTTCGACAGGCAGGAATATAATTGCGAACTCGGTTGTATATGGCGATAAAACATACTTTTCGTGAACGTCCTTTGCAAACTGCTTAAGACGTGAGCAAAGTGTGTTGGATGCTGATTTGACAGCCTCCGCATCTCCGTTTTCATATGACTCCTGAAGCGCAGAGTAAGCATCAAGCGGAAACTTTGAGTCGATTGGAAGATACGTAAAGCCGCCGTCATCATGCGGGAACTTGACAGCAAATTCGACGGGGTTACGGCTGTTTGGAACTGTAACAACATTTTCGTCGTACTGCTGTGGGGAGAGTATTTCCTTTAGTATTGAGCCTAACTGAATTTCGCCTAAAATACCTCTTGTCTTTACGTTTGAGAGAACCTTCTTCAAATCTCCGACACCGGTTGCTAAGGTCTGCATTTCGCCAAGTCCCTTGTAAACCTGCTCCAATCGCTCTGATACAAGGCGAAAGGATTCGTTCATTTTTTCTTCCAGTGTCTTTTGCAGCTTTTCGTCAACAGTCTGTCTCATTTCGTCGAGACGTTTGCTGTTGTCGTTTCTGATTTCAAGAAGCTGTTTTTCGGTAACCGAGCGGATATTTTCAAGCTTTTCTCTTGTTTCGCTTTCAAATGTCTTAAAACGCAGCTCCTGTTGTGCAAGTGAGCTTGATACACTTTTTTGTATCTGTTCAAGTCTCTCACGCTGAAAATCTCCTGATGCAGTCTGCGCTTTTGTTATTCCGTCTCCGATAGCCTTAAATGTTTCTATCGCTGACTCGTTTTGACGTGCGATGTCATTTTTCAATACTTCGTTATTGCTTTTTTTAGTTAATATAAATATAAGCAGAATTATTTCTATTGCAATTACAACAGATAGTAGTATAATATACATATAAGCACCACCTTAACTGCATTATAACAGAAAATAAATCAAAGGTCAAATAATTTGAGGTAAATAAGGGAACTTTTCTTCCAAAAATTACGTCTTTGGTAATATAAGGCACAAAATTCAGTTTGAAAGGCAGGAAATACTATGAAAAAGATTATTTCGATTATGCTGGTAATTGCGGTTTTGCTAAGCTTGGCGGTAACTGTAAGTGCAGAGAATGAGACTATGAAAAAAGCACTTGCAGGAGTAAAAGAAAGAATTGATATTCCGGACGGATATACAACTTTCCGTTCAAGTATGACCGAATACGGCAAGGAAAGCTATTATTTTCACTGGAGTGAAGAAGGTAGCGGAAGTCTGTCTGTTCATACTGATTCTGAGGGCAGGATAATGAGCTATGATCTTAGCAAGGAAACACCAAATGCCCAGTATCCGTCGCTGCCCGAGCTAAGTCGTGAGCAAGCAAGGATACTTGCGGACAAATTCTTACAAAGGTCAGCACCCGAGCTGGTAGAAAATGATACAGACAAGCTGTATCTTGAATCAACTTCAGCCGAGCAGTCGGGAAGTATTACATATTACGGCTTTACATATTACAGAAAGCATAATGCCTCAGAAGTGCTTAATAACAATGCGCATATAACAGTAACGGCATATGATGGTGTGGCATATGTTTCTGATGTCGGTATCGAGTGGAATTATGATACTTCGTTTTCGGATGACGCAGCAACACTTGAAAACCCTGAAGCAGCATACTATAATGCATACCCGATTGAGCTTCGATATGAGCGTACATATGAGAATATAATCAAGACTATTGCAGACGGAACAGAGATTGTTGATGATGTAGTTCTCCTTTACGGCTTCAAAGACGGTGCAGGATATATTTCCGCTGTTGACGGAAAGGTTCTTGAATTAGAAATTGACGATGAATACAGGCTGATTGGTGGCTCCGGTGGTGCAAATACAGCTATGAAGGAGCAAGCGGCAGATATGGCATTTACCGAGCAGGAGATGGCAGAGCTTGAGCGTGTAGACGGCCTTATGACAAAGGAAGAGGCGGAAAAGCTTTTAAGAAGTATTCCATCACTCTCTCTTACAAATAAAATGACAGTAAAAAGTGTTCGTGTTTACAGGCAAAGACCGTGGTATCTGACAGATAAAAGTAATGTTGATGATGAGAAATTTATGATTAGCATATCGCTTCGTGATGAGGAAAGGGGCGAGAATGTAAATATGACAGCAGATGCCGAAAGTGGCGAGGTTAAGAATATCTACCGCTATGGTGGCGAGGAAAAGAAGGGGAATAATGCCAAGGCGGAAATTGATGCCTTTGTTAAAGCAGTTGCACCGGAAAAGCTGTCAGAATGTGAAGCTGAGGTAACTAATGAGGACGAATACGGTATAAGTGCAAATTTGCGCCGTATTGTAAACGGAGTTCCTTACAGCAATAATGGTATAAGATACAGTTACAGTAAAGAATATTCGAGAATAAGCAGCTATGACTTGGAGTGGGACGAATATACCGACTTTACCGAACCGAAACAGGCCATGGAAATAAAAGAAGCGGAGAAAAGAATTCTTGAACACTCACCGCTTAAGACTATTTATATACCAAATGGCGGAAAGTACAGACTTTGTTACACAATTTCAAAGACTGAGCGACAGGCCGATATAGATGCCGTAACAGGTAAAGTAATATACGAAAGCTATCCCCAAGAAAGAATGAATATCAATTATTCTGATATAGGCGGTCATTGGTCTGAGCAGGCTGTCAGAGCTCTTGCAGATGCAGGTATAGGCGAGGCAGTATCAACATTTAAGCCGAATGAGAAGATGACACAAAAGGAGCTTTTAGTATATCTTGCAAGTGCATTTTTGGGTCGCTATTATTGGGAATATGATGAGGATAGTTTCTATGAAATGCTCGACAGATGTGGGTATATGAGCATGGAGGAGAAAAATCCGAGTGAAATTGTTTTGCGTGAAGATGCATTCAGGTATATGATAAAGTTTATGGGCTTTGAACGTGTGGCACAGCTTGAGGGAATATATACCTGCGAATATACAGACTCTGCAGAGCTTTCGAAGGATAAAATCGGATATGCGGCGATTCTTTCCGGCTTTGGTGTTGTGTCCGGTAACGGACAAAACCTGAGACCTAAAAATGAAATTACACGTGCGGAATGTGCGATGATGATTTATAAATACTTTACATACAGAAAGGGATGAAGAAAATGCCTGCTCTTGAAAGAGAATCAGCCAAGCTGGTAGGTGAGAGAATTGCCGGACTCAGAAATGAGAGAGGACTTCTCCAACACGAGCTTGCAAAAGAGATAAATGTGTCAAGAGAACTGATATCGGAGTGGGAATGTGGCGACAGACTCCCCGATGTCAATTCGTGGATAAAGCTTGCGACCTTCTTCGAGGTTTCGTGCGATTATATATGCGGTGCAAGCACTCATAGAGTGTTTAAGGGCAGAAGCTTCTCGGATAAGCTTGATATTAACCGCCTTAATGAAAAGGGTGTTGATATGCTGTTCGAGTTCTATCATATGCTTTTAAGACGTGAGGAGTTTGTGAAGAACACAGATAAGTAACAAAAAAATCAGAACGTTTATACGTTCTGATTTTTTGATTTATTCATCCATCATTTCTTCAAGCTTCTTGCCTACGGCATCCAGCCAGTCGCCTTCGAAAAGCTCAATCATACCGGCATCGGAAGCGGCAGCGAGCTTAGGCTCAATAGGAATTCTGCCCAGAAGTGGGAGATGATGCTCCATTGCAACCTTGTCAATATGACTTTCGCCGAAGATTTTAATTTCCTTGCCACAGTCAGGGCATTTAACATAGCTCATATTCTCAACTAAACCGAGTATGGGAATATTCATCATAGTTGCCATCTTGACAGCCTTTTCAACTATCATTCCAACAAGCTCCTGCGGAGATGCTACAACTATAATACCGTCAACCGGCAAAGACTGGAATATGGTGAGCGGCACATCACCAGTACCAGGAGGCATATCCACGAACATAAAGTCTACGTCCTCCCATACAACATCTGTCCAAAACTGCTTAACTGTTCCTGCAATAACAGGACCGCGCCATATAACAGGGTCGCTTTCGTTTTCAAGAAGAAGATTAAGACTCATAATTTTAATACCAGTCTTAGAGCTTTCGGGAAGAATACCAAGCTCAGAGCCTTGTGCCTTTTTCTTTAAGCCGAACATCTTCGGGATAGACGGGCCTGTAAGGTCAGCATCAAGAATAGCAGCCTGATATCCAAGTCTTGCTGCAGTAACGGCAGAAAGTGCAGTAACCAAAGACTTACCAACACCGCCCTTGCCACTGACGATACCAATTACCTTTTTTATATTACTGTTTGGGTTCTGCGGAGCGAGGAAGCTTTCTGCTTCACGGCTTTCGCAGTTTGCGGAGCAATTACCGCAATCGTGATTACATTCCATTGTCTGTTCATAACCTTTCTGTTTGTATTCTTACTTAATAGTATATACTTTTTTTCTGAAAAGTCAAGATTACTATTGAACAAGTTGGCTTTTTTGTGTTACAATTATAGTGAAAGGACGTGGACTGAATGAAGAAAGAAGAAAAGATGTCCGTCTGGTATATGCTGAAAAGATTTATTCCGTACTTTACGAGATATAAAGTTACGTTAATTCTTGACCTTTTGTGCGCATCGCTGACGGCAGTTTGTGAGATTATATTCCCGCTAATTGCAAGAGAAATTTCCAATGCGGCTATTTATGACAGTGCATCGCTTACAGTAGGGTACATAGGAAAGATAGCTGTTTTTTACCTGATACTTCGCGTGATTGATACGGCGGCGAATTATTATATGGCATATAACGGTCATGTTATGGGTGTAAAGATTGAAACGGATATGAGACGTGATTTGTTTTCGCACCTGCAAAAGCTCTCCTTTTCCTTCTACTCAAATACAAAAGTCGGTCAGATTATGGGACGAATCACCTCCGACCTTTTTGATATAACAGAGTTTGCACATCACGGACCTGAGGAACTGTTTATAGTTGGGGTTAAGGTTATTGCATCGTTTCTCATACTTGCCAATGTAAACCTACCTTTAACCGGCATAATATTCGTGCTCATTCCCATAATGCTTGTATGCTCTCTCAGCTGGCGCGGGAAAATGCGTGATGCATTCAAGAAACAAAGACATCAGATAGGTGAGCTTAATGCACAGGTTGAAGATAGCCTTTTGGGTATTCGTGTAGTAAAATCCTTTGCGAATGAAGATATTGAAAGGTCGAAATTCGAGGACGGAAACGCAGAATTCAAAAGGATAAAGAGACGAGGTTATCTGTATATGGCGGCATTCCAGTCGACAACACGTTTGTTTGACGGTCTGATGTATATAACAGCAGTAGCCGCAGGCGGAATTTTTATTATCTATGACAAGATAAATGCGGCGGATTTGATGGCGTATCTTTTGTATATTTCAACTCTGCTTGCATCAATAAGGGTTATTGTAAACTTTAGTGAGCAGTTCCAAAGGGGTATGACAGGTATCGAGAGATTTCTCGAAATTATGGACACGCAGCCGGATATAGTCGATAAACCGGGTGCGGTTGAGATGGAAAAATTTGATGGAAATATTGAGTTTCGTAATGTAAGCTTCCATTATCCCGATGATGAGGAATATGTCTTAAAGAATATTTCCATTACCGCAAATGCAGGGGAGAGTGTTGCTCTGGTCGGCCCGTCCGGCGGAGGAAAAACCACGTTTTGTAATCTCATTCCGAGGTTTTATGAGGTTACCGACGGCGAAATTCTGATAGATGGTGTAAACGTCAACGATATTACTATGTCATCACTCAGGAATCAGATTGGTGTTGTAATGCAGGATGTTTATATGTTCTCGGGCAGGGTTCGTGATAATATCGAATACGGTAAACCGGGTGCGACTCTTGAGGAAATTAAGGAGGCGGCTAAGAAGGCAGGCGCAGATGAGTTTATCGAAAAGCTTCCCGACGGATACGACACGTATGTTGGCGAGCGAGGAGTGAAGCTTTCGGGTGGACAAAAACAGCGAATTTCAATCGCAAGGGTATTCCTTAAAAATCCGCCTATACTCATACTCGATGAGGCTACCTCCGCACTTGATAATGAGAGCGAGAGAATAGTCCAGAAATCTCTTGATGAGCTTGCAAAGGGCAGAACGGTGTTTACGATTGCTCACCGCCTTACCACAATTAAAAATGCCGATAATATTCTTGTCCTTACCGAAGATGGCATAGAAGAAAGCGGCAAACACGATGAGTTATTGGAGAAAAAGGGACTTTATTATCACTTATACAACATATAAAAGACTTTGGCTTAGGAATAAGGTGGATTTTTCTGTATAATAAAAAGATGGCTGAACATTAGCGACAGCCATCTTTTTACTATTTGTGGTTCATTAAAATTAAAATGCAGGAGCTTCAGCATTATTACTTTCTTATAACTGCTTCTGCAGCCTTAATACCGTCTACTGCAGAGGAGGTAATTCCGCCTGCGTGGCCGCCGCCTTCGCCTGCGGTGAAAAGACCTTTTACCGATAGCTCAAGGTTCTCATCCCTTACAAGTCGTACCGGAGACGAGCTTCTGGTTTCGGGTGCCGTCAAGAGTGCATCATCCGATGCAAAGCCCTGAATTTTCTTGTCCATAAGCAAAAGCCCTTCACGCATAGAATCTGCGATAAATGCCGGAAGAACGTCATCAAGTCTGGTAAAGCTTACACCAGGTTTATAGGTGGGAAGAACGGATGTTGATTTATTTATATCCGTTTTTCCTAAAAAGCTTGCAACCGTTTCACAAGGGGCTTTTCCTTTTCCTGCAATAAATGCCTGCTTTTCTATTTCACGTTGCAGGTACATACCTGCAAGCGCATCATCACTTCCAAAATCGTCAGGAGTAACATTGACTAAAATTGCACTGTTGGCGTTTTTGCCGCTACGGTCGGAGTAACTCATACCGTTGGTAACGATTGTATTCTTCTCCGATGCACTTGCAACAACATAACCGCCCGGACACATACAAAAGGTATAAAGAGACCGTCCGTTTCCAAGATGAACGGCAAGCTTGTAGTCGGCAGGCGGAAGCTTTTTTGCTGCATCACCATACATTGCGTTTGATATAAATTCCTGCGTATGCTCAATTCTTACACCGATAGAAAATGGCTTTTGCTCCATCTTAACACCTATATCCTTTAACATTTGAAAGGTATCTCTGGCACTGTGTCCGATGGCAAGAACTATTTTGTCTGTTTCAAGTTCATATTGTCCGTCAGAGCTTTCAAGAATTGCTCCGACAACTCTGTTGTTTTCTGTTTTTATATCGCAAAGTCTGGTAAGAAATCTGACCTCGCCGCCGTTTTTGATAATTTCATTACGCATATTTTTTACAACGGTGCGTAATATATCTGTTCCTATGTGTGGCTTGTTGTTAATTAAAATATCATCTTTTGCACCGAATTTTACAAACTCGGACAGTACGGCAAAAATTCGGATATCTTTAGTTCCGGTATTAAGCTTTCCGTCAGAAAATGTGCCGGCACCGCCTTCGCCAAACTGAACGTTGGTGTTTTCGTCCAAATCACCGCCTGACCAGTAGCTTTCAACGGCTTTGGTACGTGAATCAACATCTGCACCGCGTTCTACTACTATCGGACGAAAGCCTGCACGTGAAAGATAAAGCGCACAAAAAAGTCCAGCCGGTCCCATACCGACAATAAGTGGTCTTTTGCCGTGTGGTTTGGCTTCAGGAAAAGAGTACAGCTTGTCCATGGCTTTCGAAAGATTTGGGATATTCTTTTTCAAAAGGACAGACTCGTTATTCGTTGTTATATCAATGCTTAAAACATAGTGAACATCGGATTTTTTCCTTGCATCAATTGCACGTCTTGCAATTTTGAAGGAGAAATCACTTATGCCGAGTAGCTTTTTAAGTCTATTTTCTATTTCAGCGTTGCCGTCATCAAGTCCGGCACGAAAATTTGTAATTCTCAGCATAATGACAGCTCCTTGTTTATACTGTTTGCTGCGCGCAAGGCACAAATCCATGCCCAACCGAGATTATATCCGCCACATTCGCCGTCGCAGTCGAGCATTTCGCCTGTTATGTATAGATTTTTTACAAGCTTTGATTCCATAGAAGAAGTTATTTCGCTAAGAGGAATTCCACCGGAGGTTATCTGTGCGTTGTCCCACTTCAGTGTTCCGTTGATATCAAGCTCAAGACCTTTTATTGCCTTTGTAAGCTTATTTAAGTCCTGCTCGCTGAGCTTGCCGGCAGGTGTAGACGGAGCTATTGCCAGAGTATGCTTTAATATGCTCTGAGCCACACGTTTTTGGACTATGCCTGTCATTATATCCTGCGCCTCACGGTATTTCTTTACCGCTTCTTTAAGGCGATAGAGTATATAGTCTTCGTTGTAAAGCTCTGCGAAGTCAATTATAATACGGCAACCCTTTGCAAGATGTCTTGAAAGCTGCATTGCTGCAATGCCACTTATCCCGTAATCGGCGAACTGTATTTCTCCGCTTTCGGAGGTGATAACGTCTTTGCCTGCAACAAGCTTTACCGCTACTTTGCAGCGAATACCTTTTAATGGTGCAGTAAATGATGTATCAGATTTAAGTGCAACAAGGGCGGGCAAAGGATTGTTAATGCTGTGCCCGAATGCCTTTGCAAGGTTGTAGCCAATACCATCAGACCCTGTTTTTGGTGCAGCCATACCGCCGCAAGCAAGAATTACAATGTCAGCTATTGCGCTTTCGTTTCCTGACTTAAGCATAAAACCATCTGTAGTTTTCTTAATATCTGTTACACAGAAATTATAGCGGAAATTAACACCCTTTTCGCAAGCTTCATAACGAAGAACATCCAGAACAGCGGATGCCTGATTACATAGCGGATAAACTCTGCCCTCGTATTCTATCCGCATTAAGAGTCCGAGGTTTTCAAAGAAGGTCATAATCTCCGAAACCGGTGATGTGCCGAGTATTTCAGAAACCATTTCGTTATTCTTTGAGTGTAGCTGTTTTGGCGAAAGGTTAGTGTTCACAATATTGCATCTGCCGTTACCGGTTGAAAGCAGCTTTTTACCTACACGGTCATTTCGCTCATATATTGTTATATCTGATCCTTTTCCAAGAGCACAAGCGGCGGCAAGTCCTGCTGCACCACCGCCTATAATTGCTATTCTTTTATTCATTTTTAACCGCCTTTTCTGCTTCCTTTGCTGATATAAAATCGCTGAGCAACATTTTTATAACCATTACAATCGGGACGGAAAGAAGCATGCCCCATATTCCGAATAATCCGCCGCCTAAGGTTACGGCAAAGATTATCAAAAGCGGTCTTGCCTTCAGCATATTGCCCATAATTTTCGGCCCGATAAAGTTCCCGTCAATCTGTTGGAGTATAATTAAAGCAATTGCTACCCATAATGCCCGGAAAAATCCGCCTGTAAGCAAGGTAACAATGATACATAACGCAACGGCAACAATAGCACCGAAGTATGGAATAAGGCTTAAAACACCCATCAAAAGACCGAGGACAAAAGAATACTTAACACGCAGAATACTCATCAGTATTGTGCTTAGAATTCCGATAATAAGTCCGTCCATAACAACCGAGAATATATATTTTGAGAATATATCATTGGTGCGAGCGGCATACTCTGTGAACTTGTCCACCTTTTCGTGAGGGAGAAATACATTCAAAACACGTTTAATACCGGCAGCAATAATTTGTTTGTCCGCAAGCATATATACCGAAACAATAATGGCGATGAAGGTTGCTATAACACCGGAGGTAAGAGTTATTACACCCTGCGCATATTTTCCTACCTCGGAAAGATTGAAATTCTTGATAAATCCTTGAATTGCGGCTATTGTATCTTCTTTGTTAAAGCTCAGGATATTTATATCAAAGCGCTCCTGAAGTGCAGTAAGCTTCTGAAGTATATCGCTTAAGTACCCCGGAATACTGTAATATAGGTCTACGAGGTTTTTGCTTATTGCCGGAACAATAAGTCTTAATATGATTGTGATAGCTATCAGGAGTATGAGATATATTGCTGTAATTGAGACACCCTTTGAATGCTTTATAAGAAAGGATGATTTAGACTTTGCTACAACACCCTGAAATTTTTTTATTGGAGTATTCAATAAGTATGCAATTATAAATCCGGTTATAAACGGACTTAATGTGCTTATAATTTTACCGATATAATCGAATATAAAGTTAAAATTGTCTACTGTCTTGTACACTATTATAATACCTGACAGAAAAATAAAAGCCAAAAACCAGTTTGAATACTTCTGCTTCATCAAAAAATTTCTCCTTTGTTAATGTTAAAAATCAAGGGAGTCGCCCTTTGGTATAAAAGCGACCCCCTAAAAGTCTTTTACGAATTATTTTACTATAATTACAGTTGTTGCAGAGAATGCACCGTTGTTGTATGTTCCGTAAACGTTTACAATATTGCCTTCTTTAATGTCGCGGAACTGCTTTGAATTACCCGATGCAGTAATGAATGTTGTTTTGGAGTCTGTGCAATATACGGTTTCTTCGTATGTGTTGCCGTTAGCGTCGGATATAAGAATCTTAATGAACTTATAAGCGGCATTTGCTGAAACAACTGTACCTGTGAGATTTCCTTCTGTTGCCTGACTGCTTACTGTAGAAATCTTAATTACTGCTTCACTTTCAAGTGCGATAGAAACTTTATCACCTACTCTGAAATCGTACAATGTTGCAGCTTCGCCGTTAACTGTGATTGCAACATCATTAGCAACGTCGTAAACAGTTTCCTTGTTGTTTGCAAGAACGGTCATAGTAGGATTCTGCGCAATTGTAATTGAACGGATTGTTCCGTCAACAGTTCTTTTGAGTGAGATTGCGGTGATTCTTGAAATCACACCGTAATCAAGAGTAACTGTTATTTTGTCGCCACGGTAAACTGAATTCATATCAGAATCAGCGCCGTCCTTTAAGACGTAAACGTTGCTTCCTACCAAAAGCTCCATACCGTCATATGCCGGATCTGAATGGCTTATTACTATTGTCGGTATTTCTGTATTGTGATTGATGGCTTCTATTGTAGCGCCCTTTATAGTTTGGCTCTTGTCTGTTCCAACGATTTTTTCTACTTTACCGCCGGAGAGAGAGAGAATAACATAATCGCCGGTTGTAAAATCGCGTATTGTAGCACTCTTGCCGCTTTTTGAGATGTTGTTTATATTGCTTATACAAGCATATGTTTCTGCTTTGTTTGTAGCGGGGTTGGTAACGCTGATATAAAGAGAACCTTCAACATTCTGATAATTGCTGTAAACAGCCTTTACAACACGGTCAGGCTCTGCTGAGTTGATATCAACACACTGAACATTGCCGTCGTAGTCTGTTACAATTGCTCTGACACCCGGTTCAATATTGCTTGCAGGAACCTTAACGCCTTCAATATAGAATACTGTGTTGTCGGTATACTTGTATGTAGCGCTTTCGTTGCCTGAATCAATAACGGTAAAGGTCATTGCTTCGGAGTCAATTGCACCAATTTTAACTTCGTTGCAGGAAGCGTTCATAACATCAACAGTCTTTGAAAGCATTACTGCAATCTCAGAACGGAGAACTCCGGTATTCGGTGAGAAGCTACCATCTCCGGTACCACTCATTATGCCCTTTTCTGAAACGTAGTATACATATTTCTTAGCAGCTGACGGGATATCAGCAACGTCTGTGTACTCAAGGTCGAGAAGCATATTCTTCTTAGCCTCGGATTCTCCGCCCATAGCCTTTGTTATGATAGTAGTTGCCTCGTAACGGAGCATAGGCTGATTCTTAACATCTCCGGTAAGGTATGCTGCTGCCTCTTCTTCGGTAAGAACACCGCGATAGAGCATAAAAGCAACATCTTTTTGACCAAATTTGAGCTCGTATGTATCAATAACATCGCCGTATTGCGCCATTGCATATTCGATAGCCGGCTTGTTGAGCTCGCTGTTAGAACCCATAGCACGGGCAAAAAGTGAAATTGCCTCAATTTTTGATACGGTATTTTCCGGCTTGAATTTAAGAACACCGTCCTCGTTATAACCGCTGATGAGGCCCTTTTCAGCCATATCTTCTACATAAGGTGATGCCCAGTCATATGATGTACCTTCCACGTCGGTAAAGGTTGCACCAAACGCTGTTGCTGTCATAGACAACAAAGCGGCTGAAACAACTAACCCTTTTAATATTTTCTTCATTTCCACTCCTCCAAACAAACTAGTTTTTCATACAGTAATCATAGCATAAATAACCGTCTTATTCAATATTTGTTTTGAATTTGTAGAAATATTGTAACATTTGCACAAATATTATACCAATATATAGTATTTAAGAGCTTATAAAATCTGTTTTTTTCCACAAAATACCGATATATGCTACATTTCCATTCTGCATACCGACACTTCGTAAGCTGTCTTTTCGATATAGTCATCGTCCTCGGTGCGTTTTTGATATATTCTTGACTGTATTCTACCCCAGATTTTGAGGTTACTGCCAATACCGATATGTTTGCAAAAACGAGCATTTCTACCCCATGTGATAATGGGGATGTAGTCCGATTTGTTGTAGGTGCGGTTTACTGCAAGCAGAATATCGCATATTTCACGACCAAAGGGTGTAGTTCGATAAACGGGTTCTTTGCAGACGTAGCCATTCAAGAAGAGTGTATTAGGATTTTTGTTTTCTTTCTCCTCGGCATATTTTATATCGCGTGCAAAGACGCTTAAAATCAGATGATTAGAACCGTTATCGGAGGAGTTATACGAGCGGAACTGCCCTTCTACCATAAGTCTGTCGCCTAATGAGATATTAAAATCGCTTAAAAGCCTTTCCGATGCAATTATCCTGATATGGTCGCTCACTCCCGAAAGTCTTGGAACATTCAATATAAATAAGTAGAATGCTTCTGCGTATATTTCGTGGCTGAACTGAGGCTCACTTTCTACTGTGCCTATAAGCTCAGCGCGGTTATTGCTGTCTGTAAATTCCATATTTTTGACCATCCCTTCTGTTTTTGTCCTTTTTTATAGCATATTCACAAGGAGAGATTATTATGCCTTAATCCACTTGACAAATTGATTGTTTGGTGGGATAATATACGTTGAAATGTTGTAAGTAAAAATGGGTTTTGCAACTAATAATGATACTAAATCGAAAGGAATTAAGATAAATGGAAGACAACAAAAACATTGCAAAAACATATGACCCTTCAGGTTTTGAGGACAGAATTTATAACGAGTGGTGCGAGAAGGGATATTTCCACGCAACACCATCGCCTGATAAAAAGCCGTATACAATAGTAATCCCGCCCCCAAATGTAACCGGACAGCTTCATATGGGACATGCTCTTGATGAAACATTACAAGATATTTTAATCAGATATAAAAGAATGCAGGGATATTGCGCTTTGTGGGTTCCGGGAACCGACCATGCCGGTATCGCAACACAGATTAAGGTTGAGGAGGAGCTTCGTGTTAAAGAGGGTAAAACTCGTTATGACCTCGGACGTGAGAAGTTTTTGGAGCGTGTTTGGGACTGGAAAAATCTCTATGGCAATAGAATTATAAACCAGCTTAAGAAAATAGGCTCATCCTGCGACTGGGACAGAGAGCGCTTTACTATGGACGAGGGCTGTTCAAAGGCAGTACGAGAGGTTTTTGTAAACCTTTACAATAAGGGACTTATTTATCAGGGCTCAAGAATTATCAACTGGTGTCCGCATTGTATTACAGCTCTTTCTGATGCTGAAGTTGAGCATGCGGAGCAGGCAGGACATTTCTGGCATATCAAATATCAGGTAAAGGACAGCGACGAGTTTGTAATTATTGCAACAACACGTCCCGAAACACTTTTCGGTGATACTGCGGTAGCTGTAAACCCTGAGGATGAAAGATACACACATATTGTAGGAAAAACACTTCTCCTGCCGCTTACAGACAGAGAAATTCCGGTAATAGCCGATGAATATGTTGATAAGGAGTTCGGTACCGGCTGCGTTAAGATTACACCTGCGCACGACCCGAATGACTTTGAGGTTGGTATGCGTCATAATCTTGAACAGATTAAGGTAATGAACGATGATGCTACAATGAACAAGTATGCAGGCAAGTATGAAGGAATGGACCGCTATGAGTGCCGTAAGGCGATGCTTGCTGATTTGGCAGAAATGGGACTTCTTGTTAAGACAGAAGACCATTCGCATAATGTAGGACAATGCTACCGTTGCGGAACAACTGTTGAACCGATTATTTCAAAGCAGTGGTTTGTTAAAATGAAGCCTCTGGCAGAACCGGCAATCAAGGCGGTTAAAAATGGGGACACAAAATTCGTTCCGGAACGTTTCTCCAAGACATATATGAACTGGATGGAGAATGTATTTGACTGGTGTATTTCACGTCAGCTTTGGTGGGGACACAGAATTCCTGCGTTCTACTGTCAGGATTGCGGCGAAACAACTGTTTCTAAAGAGGATATAGTTACCTGTCCCCGTTGTGGTGGTAAGGTTAAGCAGGATGAGGATGTACTTGATACATGGTTCTCTTCAGCACTTTGGCCATTCTCAACTCTCGGTTGGCCGGAAAAAACAGAAGATTTGGATTATTTCTATCCGACAAGCACACTTGTTACAGGCTATGATATTATATTCTTCTGGGTATCAAGAATGATTTTCTCTGCTTTGGAGCATACCGGAAAAGCTCCGTTTGAACATGTATTCATACACGGCTTAGTACGTGATTCGCAGGGCAGAAAGATGAGTAAGTCTCTCGGTAACGGTATTGACCCGTTGGAGATTATCAGTCAGTATGGTGCCGATGCTTTGAGGTTTACACTTGCAACCGGTAATGCGCCTGGTAACGATATGCGTTTTTATATCGAGCGTGTTGAGGCAAGCCGTAACTTTGCTAATAAGATATGGAATGCATCAAGATTTACACTTATGAACCTTGATATAACAGAGAATAAGTTGCCTGAGAACTTAAGCTTAGAAGATAAGTGGATTGTTTCGAAGTATAACAGCCTTGTAAAAGAGGTTACTGAAAACTTGGATAAATTTGAACTTGGAATTGCCGTTTCAAAGCTTTACGACTTTATATGGGATAGCTTCTGCGACTGGTATATCGAGCTTGTAAAGCCGAGATTGTTTGATAAGGGAAGTGAAAGTGCAATATCTGCACAGTATGTACTGACATACGTACTTTCAAACACAATGAAGCTTTTGCATCCGTTTATGCCGTTTATCACAGAGGAAATATGGCAGCATCTTCCGCACGAGGGAGAAAGCATTATGATTTCGGAATTCCCGAAATATGATGCTGCACTTAATTTCCCTGAGGCAGAAAAGGAAATGGAGCTTATAATGTCAGCAATAAGCGCCGTAAGAAATCGCCGTGCAGAAATGAATGTACCGCCGTCAAAGAAGGCAAAGCTTATAATTGTAACCGAAAAAGAGAACGTATTTAAGGGCGGAGAAGTATTCTTCCAGAAGCTTGCATCAGCAAGTGATGTTGAGATTGCAGCAGACAGAGGAACTGTACCTGCAAATGCGGTTAATATAGTAGTAGAGGGCGCTGAACTCTTCCTGCCGCTTTCTGAGCTTGTTGATAAGGATAAGGAGCTTGAGCGTCTTAATAAAGAAAAGAAAGAGCTTGAGGGCGAAATAAAGAGAGTAGAAGGAAAGCTTTCCAATCAGGGCTTTGTGGCAAAGGCTCCGCAGAAGGTTGTAGACGAAGAACGAGCAAAGGGAGAAAAATACCGCGAAATGCTCGAAAAGGTAGAAGCATCAATCAAGGCAATGGAGAATATGTAATATGCATTTCTTAAAGGGGATGGAGCAAAATGCCTGAATATCTCGATAGAATTACCTCGCCGCAGGAAATTAAAAAGCTGACGGTGGACGAGCTTAAAAAGCTTGCAGGCGAGGTAAGAGAGTTTTTAATAGACAGCGTTACCGAAACGGGAGGACACTTGGCATCTAATCTGGGCGTAGTAGAGATTACCATAGCACTTCTTGCGGTTTTTGATATGCCGCGGGATAAGGTGGTATGGGATGTCGGACACCAGTCATATGTCTATAAGCTTTTAACCGGCAGAAAGGATGGGTTCAAGACACTCAGAAAATTTGGCGGAATGAGTGGTTTCCCGAAGACAGAAGAGAGTGAGTACGACTCCTTCAATACCGGTCATAGCTCAACCTCTGCATCAGCAGCGCTCGGAATGGCGAGAGCGAGGGATTTGTCAGGCGGCAAGAACAACGTTATTGCAGTTTTCGGCGACGGAGCACTTACCGGCGGAATGATGTATGAGGCAATGAATGATGCCGGCAGAGGAAAGTCCAAAGTCATTTATATTCTTAATGATAATGCGATGTCCATATCAAAAAATGTAGGTGCAATCTCAAAGTATCTGCGTGCATTAAGGCAGAAGCCGATGTATTTCAGGTCTAAGGAAGCGGTTTTGAAGTTTCTGGCGAAAATACCATACGGCGGTGCAGGGATGGCGAGGGGTATACGTCATATAAAACGTATAATTCGTGCAACTGTATTGCCAACCACACTTTTTGAGGATTTGGGCTTTGACTATTACGGTCCGATTGACGGACATGATTTTGAGCTCTTGTTTACTGCCTTTGAGCAGGCGAAAATGAGTAAAAAATCAGTTCTTATACACCTTCTTACCAAAAAGGGTAAGGGTTATGCTCTTGCTGAGGGCAATCCGCAGGAGTTTCACGGAATTTCTGCAAGTGGTTCGGTTAAGAAAAAGGACTTTTCGGCAGCTTTTGGAGAAAGCCTTGTTGATGTTGCCGAAAAGAACGATAAGGTTGTTGCAGTAACAGCAGCAATGCCGATTGGTACGGGACTTGATAATTTCCGAGAAAGGTTCAAAGCCAGATACTTTGATGTCGGAATAGCGGAACAGCATGCAGTAACTATGTCTGCAGGAATGGCGATATCGGGTATGATTCCGGTTGTACCTATCTACTCATCATTTTTGCAAAGGGCGTATGACCAAGTGCTACACGATGTATGTCTGCAAAATCTGCACATGGTATTTCCGATTGACAGAGCTGGTGTTGTAGGTGCAGATGGTGAAACGCATCAGGGAATGTTCGATATTTCATTCCTTTATGCAATGCCGAATATGACCATACTCTCACCGTCCTGCTACACAGAGCTTTCGCAGATGTTGCGTTATGCAGTTAATGAGCATAGAGGTCCTATTGCAATCAGGTATCCGCGCGGAACAGAGGATACGGAAAATATTGTAGCTCAGTTTGAGTTTGGAAAGGGCTATATATTAAAGGATGGTGCTGATATTGCAATATTTACTACCGGCAGAATGATAAAAACTGCCGTTAAGGTATCACAAATCCTTGCAGAAAAAGGCATTGATACGGGAATATATGTTTTGCCTACAATTAAGCCGTTGGATAGTGAGTTCATAAATAAGAATTCTAAGGGCAAAAAGCTTGCTATGACAATAGAGGACGGCGTGGAAAACGGTGGCTTCGGTGCGGCAGTTTCTGCAACGTTAAATTGTAAGGATATGCCTGATGTATTGGTAAAGGCATTCCCTGACAAACCGGTACCGCACGGTACTGTTTCGGAGCTTGACAGAATGTTCAAAATGGACGCGGAGAGTATTGCACTTTCTGCAGAGGAGAAATTAAATGAGCGATAAGGTACGTCTTGACGTGCTTTTGCACGAGAGCGGTCTTTGCGAAAGCAGAGAACGTGCAAAGGCACTTATAATGGCAGGACAGGTTTATATAGATAATGTCAAATACGATAAAGCGGGCGAGCAGGTTTTAAGGACTGCAAAGCCTGAAATACGCGGTGAAACTCTTAAATATGTAAGCCGTGGAGGCTTGAAGCTTGAAAAGGCAATGAAGGAGTTTCCTATCGACTTAAACGGTGCAGTTTCTATGGATATTGGAGCCTCCACCGGCGGATTTACCGATTGTATGCTCCAAAATGGAGCGGCAAAGGTATTTGCAGTCGATGTCGGTTACGGTCAGTTTGCGTGGAAGCTTCGGAGTGATAGCAGGGTAGTCAATATGGAAAGAACAAACATCCGCTATGTTACACCGGAGGATATCGGTGAGGAGCTTGATTTTGCTTCAATTGACGTGTCTTTCATATCACTTGCACTTGTGTTGCCGGTAGCCTACAACCTGTTAAAAGAGGGCGGCGGTGTAGTTGCACTTATCAAACCGCAGTTTGAAGCGGGTAAAGGACAGGTGGGCAAAAAAGGTGTTGTTCGTGATGCTGCTATACATAAAGATGTTATAGTAAAGGTAGTCAATATCTCGAAAGAGCTTGGCTTTGGCGTGCATGGATTGTCCTTTTCGCCGGTCAAAGGTCCTGAGGGGAATATTGAGTATCTGATATATTTGAAGAAAAATATTGCCGGTATAGAAATTGGCGAGGATTTGATAGAAGAAACGGTGGCAAGGTCGCATAATGAGCTTTGATGTTGGGAGTGGAGTAATTTGCGTTTGTACGATGATATAGTCTTAAATGGTGAGAGGGCAATTGCAAGGTCATATGCCAAGATAAATATTACACTTGACGTGCTTGGCAGAAGACCAAACGGTTATCACGATGTTAAAATGATAATGCAGACTACGGGCCTTTTTGATTTACTGATTGTGGATAAAGAACCGTATGGCTTGTCTGTTACAACCAACCTCAAATACCTTCCGCCTGCCGAGAAGAACATTGCATGGAAAGCTGCATCTGCATTTTTTGAGTATTGCAATATCAGGGGCGGTGCTAAAATGCTTATACATAAAAATGTTCCTGTTGCAGCAGGTCTTGCAGGTGGTAGCGGTAATGCTGCTGCGGTAATATGTGCGCTTGATAAGCTTTATAACACACATCTTTCCGATGAAGACCTTTGCAAAATCGGTGCTAAATTAGGTGCAGATGTGCCATTTTGTATTCTTGGCGGAACACAGCTTGCCGAAGGAATAGGCGAGCAGCTTACAGAGCTTACACCTATGCCGAAAACAACTGTACTTCTTGTAAAACCGCCAATCAATATTTCAACTGCAAAGATTTATGAGAAAATTGACTCGTGCGAGGATTTGAAACACCCCGATACCGATAAGGTGATAAAAGCAATCAATAAAGGTGATATAAAAACAATAGCCGCAAATCTTTCAAATGTTATGGAAGCGGTAACCGAAAGGGAAAATCCCATTATAACAAAAATCAAGGAAATGATGATGAGAGATGGAGCCATAGGCTGTGTTATGAGCGGCTCCGGACCGACAGTGTTCGGTATATTTGACGATGATGCCAAGGCAAAAACAAGTGCCGATAACTTCTATAATCCGTATAAAGAAGTTTATCTTACAAGAACATATAATTAAGAAAAGTCTAAATTAACAGAGGTATTTATTTTGAAGACAAAAGTAAGAAGTATATTTGTTACTTTTGTAGTTCTCTGGAATATAACAGAGCCAATGTCAGCTATGACACAAAAGAAAACCTGCTTTGTGCAGTAATAAGTATAGTAAAAAACACCCACTCAATTGAGTGGGTGTTTAGTTGTGGAGCTGTCTAGCAGAGTTGAACTGCCGACCTCATCCTTACCAAGGATGCGCTCTACCTACTGAGCTAAGACAGCGAAACAACATAAACATTATAAAGGAAAGAAACGTTTTTGTCAATACCTAAATAAAGATTTTCTGCAAAAATGGTTACGTTCGTAGGGGACGTTCGCGAACGTCCCGCAGACGTAGTATAATGCACTCTATTTAGTTAGACAATCCCTTTTGCTTGTTATAAATAACCCATAATCCCTTCAATAAAAGGTCTTTATCATAGCTTGCTTTGTGTGTGAGAAGGTCTGTTACTACCGCACCGAATCCGCCGGTTGTTACAACGGTTGCTTTTTCACCAAGCTCTTTTTCTATACGGTCAATCATCCCATCCATCATTGCCGCACAACCGATTATAATACCGCTTCGCATTGCGTGTTCTGTGCTTTTGCCGATTACTGTTTCGGGAGCTTTAAGACTTATGCCCGGAAGTTGTGATGCGTTCGCTGACAAGGTCTGCTGCGAAAGCCTTAAACCTGTTGTGATAATACCGCCGGCATAATGCGAATTTTTGTCAATGACAGAAATGGTAGTAGCTGTGCCGAGGTCAAAGATAATAAGCGGTGCCGGGTACTCTGAAAGTGCTGCAACAGCGCCGGTTAAAAGGTCGCTGCCCAAGGTTTCAGGTCGGTCTATATCTATTACAAGACCGTGGTTCGATTTTACATCTACAATATACGGCTCGTGGCCGACTACCATCTTGATTGCACGGGATAAAACTCCATCTATCGGTGGGACAACGGATGAAATTATTGCACCATCAAAGGCTGAAATATCAATGTTCTGTATCTCAAGACTGTTTTTCAGAATAACGGCGTATTCTATCTCTGTTCTACCTCTGTCGGTAGAAATTCTGCCCTCAAAGAGTATTTTTCCATCATCAATGCAACCAAATACTATATTCGTATTCCCGACATCAAGTGCAAGTATCATATGAGTATTCCTCTCTTAGTAATTATTTCTGATGTTAATCAGTCTTACAATGACAGGGCTAAGCACTACATTTATTCCAAGCTCAATCAGGAAGTTTATGCCGACTAAGCCGACTATCATATATTTGCCTACGTTATCACCAAATCCGAGGCCTAATGCCCATTCGGTTATTGTGGGCATAAAGAATATTTTACAACCGATAAGGAAAATGCCTGTGTTTGCAATCGGTGATGCCAATGCTGCTGCAGCAACTGCCAAGTATTTGTTCAAACGTGAAAGTGCTTTATAAACAAGGCCTGCAAACAGTCCGCAAGCAGTTCCCTTTACCAAAACGGTTATAATTGTTCCCGGTATATTTACGGCAAGAAATGCAGCAGCATCACCTGTCAAAAGTACAATTACACCGAATACGAACCCTAACCAAGCACCTGCAGATACACCACAAAGAGCCGCACCTAAAACGATTGGTACAAGAGTCAGAGTTATTGAAAACATACTAAAACGCAAATTCATACTTGCAAACTGAAGTATAACAACAAGCGCAGTAAGCATTGCTGTAATGACCAGTTTTTTAGTTAATTGTGAATTTGAGCTGTTCATAAAATAAACCTCCTATGTAAAATTATCCATCTATGCTTATATTATACACCAAATCAGAAAACACGTCAAGAAAAATGAATTTTTGTTGTGATACAATTGTACAAAACACGTCAAGAAAAATGAATTTTTGTTGTGATACAATTGATGGGTGACAAATCAAAAGGAAAATGAACTCTAAATATGATATAATGTTTAATAACCACAAAAAACATATATCAAAGGAGTCATTTTCCCATGAACATTTTAACATCAG